>NZ_JBEYFS010000047.1:9546-60196 GCF_040634475.1 Streptomyces sp. NPDC007095 | reverse complement strand
GGTGCGCCACTGCACCGAGCGCACCAGCAGGCCCTGGTCGACGGCCTGCGTCAACTCGCTGATCTCACCCAGGCGGTAGCTCGCGCGTTCGCGCTCAACTCACGTTGAGCGCCGTGTCGTCGAGGACGAACGATGTCTGCAGGGTGGAACCCTCGGTGCCGGTGAACTTGACGGTGACCGTCTGCCCTGCGTAGCCGGACAGGTCGAAGCTGCGCAGCGTGTAGCCCGACGCGGCGTTCAGGTTCGAGTACGTGGCGAGCGTCGACAGGACCGTGCCGCTGCTGTTCAGCACTTGGGCCTTGAGGGTGTCGTACGCCGTACTGGTGGTCGTCTCGGCCGTGTCCACGTGGAGATAGAAGTTCAGGGTGGCCGCGCAGCCCGACGGGATGGTGACCGACTGGGAGAGCGTGTCCGTGTTGGCCGAACCGTAGCCGTTCAGCCAGGCCTTGTAGGAACCCGTACGGGCCGCCTCGCTGGAGCTGTTGGTGATGACACCGCTGGTCGCCGTCCAGGACGTGTTGCCGGACTCGAAGCCGGGGTTGGCGAGCAGTTGGGCCGCCGTGCAGGTGCCGCCGCCCCCTCCACCGCCACCGCCGCTGCTGCCGCCCGCGAGCCACTCGGTGGCGTTCAGGGCGAGGGCGGCGTTGGTGGCACCGGTGTCGTTCCAGCCGTCGTAGAGGGTGTTGCCGGACTGGCCGGTGCCGTCGTCGATCGGTGAGCTGTCGCCCCAGAACGCCACGCGGCCGCTGCCGAAGGTGCTGGTGGCGAAGAACGCTCCCGTGTTGCCGGAGTATCCGGTGCGGTAGAGCAGGCCCTTGACGGCCGAGTTGTCGGCGGGCTTGAGCGTGGCCGTCGTACCACTGGCGATCAAGCTCTTGGTGACCGTACCGAACGAGCCGTGCAGGACCGCGTTGCTGCTGTCGCTGATGGCGCTCGGGTAGTCGGAGCTGATGCTCAGCGAGTCGATGGAGAAGCCGAACGGGTCGGTGGAGTCGACGCTGTTGTTGGTCATCAGGTCGTTGAGGATCTCGACCGCGTCCTCACCGTCGTTGTTGCGGTCGGCGCCGGTGTGGTCGGAGATCATGAACAGACCGCCGCCGTTCTTCACGAACGTCATGATCGCGGTCTTCTCCGCGGTCGTGAAGAGCGTGTTGGGCTCCGGCAGCACCAGCGTGTCGAAGTTCGAGAGGTCGGTGGCCGTCGAGCCGCCGTAGGCCAGGCTGGAGCCCGAAGGCAGCGTCTTCAGGCTGTAGTCGCCGGTCTTCTGCAGGGCCACACCCCAGGAGGAGAGGGCTCCGGTCCAGTCGGTCTCCGAGGACGGCGAGGAGTCCTGGCCGAGCGGGTCGGGCTGGCTGGTGGAGATGATCCAGTCGGCGTTGCCCGCGGTCTCGGCGTGCGCGTTGTCGAACAGGATGCGGTGCGGGGTGGCGGCGGCGGCCGGAGCGGCCGCGGACGCCTCGACGGCCGCACCCGCGACGAGCAGTCCGAACACGGCCGTGGCCGTGGTGAGTCTGTGGCGGGATTTTCTGAATCCGAGCATCCGGCGAACCTCCATGAGGGGTGGGGAGAGGCGGTGCGGGCGCCAAGTCTGCGCGCGTAGAACGGTGGTTGGCCGTCTACCACGCGACAGATTCTTGAACGGTACATGGCAGGAACGCGACTGAACAGGAGCCCGCCGGACCGGATACGGGGCGGCCGGAAAGCGGAACGGACTGTCTTCGCCCGCAGGGGGAACACACCTAACTGCGGGGGTCCTGACAAAAAGGGGCGGAGATGGAGATCTCAGGCATCATCAGTGCCATTCTCATCGGCATCATCATCGGCGTACTGGGCCGGCTCGTGGTCCCGGGACGCCAGCGCATCGGCATCCTGTGGACGATCCTCGTCGGCATCGCGGCCGCGTTCATCGGCTCGGGAATCGCCGCCGCGTTCGGCGTGGCGAACACGAAGGGCATCGACTGGATCGAGTGGATCATTCAGATCGGACTCGCGGCGGTGGGCGTCGCGGCGCTCGACCGGGTGAAGGTGCGCCGCTGACGGCGCCGTCCGTCAGGCCGAGCGGCGCCGGGCGGAGGGCGGCCGCTTCCTGGACGCGGCCGTCTCGGCGATGCGGGAGGAGGGGCGGCGGCCGCTCGCCGATGTCGATCTCGGGCAGATCGATCGGCTCGCCGAACGACGGCATGCCCGGCCACGAGTTGAAGTGCCGGATGCCGGCTACGAGTTGAAATGCCGGATGCCTACCACGAGTTGACGTGCCGGCCCGGCCTGCGGCCGCCTCGGCCGACCGGCGGTCGGTGACGCCGTCTCCGCCCGGACGGCGTCCGGTGTCACCCGTATACGTACGGCGTTGTGGTGGTCAGGGGTTCGAAGCCCAGGCGGGCGAGGACCGGGCGGCTCTGGCTGGTGGCATCGACCTGGACGTAGCGGTAGCCGCGCTCGGCGGCGACGCGGGCGCGGTGGGCGACGAGCGCGCGGTAGATACCGCGGCGGCGCCAGGAGTCGATGGTGCCCCCGCCCCAGAGGCCGGCGAAGCGGGTGCCGGGGACCATCTCCATGCGGGCGGCGCTGACCGGGACGTCACCGGCGAGGGCCACCACCGCGACGACGTTGTCCTCGTCGCCGGTGAGCTGGGCGAGGAGTTGGTGGCGCATCCTGGTGCTGTCCGTGCCGAAGGCCTGTTCATGGACGTCCGCGACGAGGTCGACGCCCGCGCGGTCGGTGACGGGCAGCAGCCGTACACCCTCGGGCGGCTGGGCGTCGAGCGCGAGGTCGCCCAGCTCGGCGATCATCAGGGTCTCCTCGGGCTGGGCGACGAAACCGGCGGCGCGCAGCCGCTTCCCCAGGTCCTCGGGCTTGTCGTGCCCGTACAGCTTCCACTCGAACTCGCGGCCGAGTTCGCCGAAGTAGCGCATCTGCTCGGCGATCGCGGCGTCGGCGATCGATTCGTCCAGGTCCGACCAGATCACCCCGTTCCAGCCCTGCTCGGTGCCGACCTGGCGCACCACCTTGTCGACGCGCTCGACCCGGGCTCCTGGGCTGTCGGGCCGCGCGTCCTCCCGCATGTCCCGGTCGAACAGAGCCAGTACCGCAACGTGATCCATGGGGTCACTCCAGCACCCCGGCGCGCATAGGGCAACGGCCTTGCACCGGGACGGAGGCGATCAGGCCACCCCGCCCCGGTGTTTCGCCCCTGGTCAGACGCGGTTCAGTTGCGGGTCCACTGTTGGTTGGATCCGCCGTTGCACGACCAGAGGTCGATCAGGGTTCCGCCCGCCGTCGCGGCGCCCAGCGCGTCCAGGCACAGGCCCGAGACGTTGTTGGTGACGGTTCCGTTGGAGTTGAAGGTCCACTTCTGGTTGGTGCCGCCGTTGCAGTCCCACAGGACGACCTTGGTGCCGTTGACGGTGCCGCTGTTGTAGGCGTCGAGGCACTTGTTCCCGTAGACGACGAGTTCGCCGCGCGAGGTGTAGGCGAACGTCTGGTTCTGGCCACCGCCGCAGTCCCACAGTTCGGCCTGGCTGTTGTTGGTGATCGTGTTCTTGAAGAAGTCCAGGCACCGTCCGGATCCGGTACCGACGACCGCCGCCCCGTTGGTGCCCGGAACGGCGCGCACGGCCACGGCGTCGATGTCGGGCGCGGTGCCCGAGCCCCCGAAGGTCAGCGTGTTGGAGCCCTTCGCCAGGGACGCGAGGACGGAGACGGTCCGGTAGGTGGTCGCCGAGCCGGTGGGCGGGAAGGCCAGCGTCTGCGCGTACTGGCCACCCACCTGAAGCGTCGCCTTGCGGTCGGCGGTGCCGCCGTTGGCGTAGGTGATGTCGATCAGCTTGGTGCCCGCGGCGGACGCCGTGACTCCGGTGAAGGCCGGGGTCGTCGCGGAGGTGGTGTCCTCGTACGTCGTCCCGGACGCCTCGGTGCCGGAGACCGTGAGCAGCACGCCCTCGCCCGCGGGAACGCTGGTGGTGTAACTCGTCGCGTACGACCCGGCGTTGGACGCCGACCAGACGTTGCGTACGGCGGCGGAGGCGGTGGTCAGGCCCATGTCCTGCCAGCGGGCGGTGATGTTCGCCGCGGCGGACGTACGGTTCAGCAGCAGGACCGCGCGCTTTCCGGTGCCAGAAAGGATCTTGCTGTAGACCTGCAGGCCGGCGCTGTCCTCGGCGACCTTGACGCCCTGGAGGCCGCGCGGGTCCTGGTCGATCGCGATGACCTCGGAGTTGGTGAGGATGGAGGCGGTCGCCGAACTCATGGTGGCCAGGTTGTTGCCCGCGAGCAGGGGGGCGCCGGAGATCGCCCACAGGCCCATGTGGGTGCGGTTCTGGGCGGCGCTCAGGCCGTTCATGCCGACCGTCATCATGTCCGGGTCGTTGTAGTAGCCGGTGTGCTGGGCGGCGGGGTGCAGCGACTTGTCGAAGTTGGCCAGGATGTTGGTCATCGTCGGGTTGTCGGGGTAGTAGACGATGTCGGTGCTGGTGCGCCACATCGCGCCCGTGCCGGCCGCCCAGTTCCAGGGGTTGCCCGTGCCCCACTCGCACAGCGACAGGACGAGCGGGCGGCCGGTGACGGCGGTCGCGGCGGTGTTGGCGTCGCGGATCGCCTTGTACGTCGTCTCCTGGTCGAGTCCCTCGGCGTCACCGCCGCACCAGTCGATCTTCAGGAAGTCGAAGCCCCAGTTCTGGAAGGTCTCCAGGTCCTGCTGGTTGTGCCCTTCGATGCCGGTGTCGGGGGCGGCGGGCGTGCCCGAGGGGGTCGGGTAGTAGTAGCCGCAGCCGTTCTTGCCCGCGTCGGTGTAGATACCGGCCTTGAGGCCCTTGCTGTGGATGTAGTCGACGATGGCCTTCATCCCGCCGGGCCACTTGGCGGTGTCGACGGTGATGTTGCCGCTGCTGTCGCGGGTGCCCAGCCACCAGCCCTCGTCGATGTTGACGTACTTGTAGCCCGCGGCGGCCATGCCCGAAGACACGAGGGCGTCGGCCTGGGCCTTGATGGTGTTGTAGTCGATGACGCTGGCGAAGGTGTTCCAGGACGCCCAGCCCATCGGGGCCGGGGCGACGCCGATCTGGTTGGTGCTGACGGCGGTCGGCTCGGCGGTGAGCGGAGTGTCGGAGCGTCCGACTCCGGCCAATCCGGCGACGGCCAGGCCCAGGACGGCGCCATGAACGGCTGCGCGCTTCAGGAGGCCCCTGAGGCGCGCGGTGTGCGAATGGGGGGACATGCGGCTCTCCCTTGAGCGGTTTGTTCGCAGACTCGAACAAAAGTCAACGAGACTCGCCATATGGCAGCCGCCACTCCGCGGGCGCGTCAAGTCCCTTGCCCACAGGGCCCGTTCACGTTCGGCCACGCCGTCGGTGAACACGTCCGTGCCCCAGTGGCCGCCCGTCGCGTTACCGCCCGCACGCGATACCTTCGGTTCGACCCGGCCCGACCCGGCCGGGAAAGATCTCAAGCATCGGGATGCTCATGCGCGAGGACGCGATCGTCGAGGTAGCGGCCGGAATCCATCTGGTTCACGGCAGCAACACCAACTGGGTGATCCTGGCCGAGGGGGACGCCGTCACCCTGATCGACACCGGATATCCGGGCGACCGCCCGGACGTCCTCGCCTCCCTCGACGCGCTCGGCCACGCCCCCGAGGCCATCAGTGCCGTACTCATCACCCACGCGCACAACGACCATGTCGGGTCGGCCGAGTACCTGAGCGGCGCCTACGGCGTCCCGGTCCATCTGCACGAGGACGAAGTGGCGCACGCGCGCCGCGATTTCCTCCAGCAGGTGAGCGTGGGCGAGGTGATGCGCCAGGCCTGGCGCCCCGGAGTGCTGCCCTGGGCGGTGCACGCCATCCGGTCCGGCGGCACGGCGGACGTCCGGATGACCCGGCCCGAGCCGTTCCCCGGCGAGGGGGCGCTCGATCTTCCCGGCGGTCCGGTGCCGGTGCACACCCCCGGGCACACCTCCGGACACTGCGTCTACCACCTGCCGGACGCCGGCATCGTGATCTCCGGCGACGCCCTGGTCAGCGGTCACCCCACCTCGCGGATACAGGGACCTCAGCTGCTGCCCGACATGTTCCACGCCGAGCGCGCGAACGCCCTCGCGTCGTTGAAGCTCATCGAGGCACTCTCGGCGGACATCCTCCTGCCCGGGCACGGCCCGGTGCACCACGGATCCGTGAGCGAGGCGGCCCAGCGCGCCCGGGCGCTCGCCAACTGACGGCTGCCGTGAGCCGGCCTCACGGCCGCAGTGCCTCCGGCTGAACCGTGTCGAGATAGGCCCGCAGCGCGTCCCGGTTGCGGGCCAGGCAGTCGATGCGGCTCTGGATGCGGTCGATCTCGCCCCGCAGGAGTGCGGCGGTCTCCTGGGTCAGGCACTCGGGATGGAGATGTATCTCGCCGGGGTCGGACAGGAACGGCAGGATGACACGGATGATCTCGGTGGTGAGCCCGGAGTCGAGCAGCCCGCGGATCTGCCGTACGCACGGGACGGCCCCGTCGCCGTACGAGCGATAGCCGTTGGCGGCCCGCTCGGGGCGCAGCAGGCCCTGCTCCTCGTAGTAGCGCAGCATCCGGGTGGGGACGCCGGTGCGGCGCGACAGCTCACCGATCCTCATGACTCCGCTCCCCGCGGCAGGCGCGCTTGCCTTCACACTGATGTGAAGGTTTCAGCATGGTCGCATGTCGCTCGCACCGCCCGCCAAGGGCACCGCCCTGTCCGTCTCCGGGCTGCCGCTCTCGGGGCTGCTCGCCCTGTCCACGGCCGCCTTCACCGCCGTACTGACCGAACTGCTGCCCGCCGGTCTGCTGCCGCGGATGGCTCCGGCCCTGGGGGTGTCCGAGGGGCAGGTCGGTTTCCTGGTGACCGGCTACGCGCTCGCGTCCTTCCTCGCCGCGGTGCCCCTCACGGCAGCGCTGCGCGGACTGCCGCGCCGCCGGGTACTGACCGGCACCCTCCTGGGTTTCGCCTTCTGCAACGCCGTCACCGCGGTGTCGTCCTGGTACGCGCTCACCTTCGCGGCCCGGCTCGCAGCCGGGGTCATGGGCGGCACGCTGTGGGCGATGCTCGTCGGGTACGCGGCCCGGATGGTGCCCGCCGAGCGGCGCGGCCGTGCCATCGCGATCGTCCTCGGGGGCATCACCCTCGCCCTGTCGCTGGGCGTGCCCGCGGGCACCGCGCTGGCGGACGCCGTCGGCTGGCGCGCGGCCTTCGGCGTGCTGTCCGTACTCGCCGCGCTGCTCGTGTTCTGGGTGCGGTGGCGGGTGCCGGGCCTGCCCGGCGAGCCGGCGGGCGCGCGGGTGCCCGTGCGCCGGGTCGCCGCGCTGCCCGGCATCGTGACCGTCCTTTCCGTGACCCTGCTCCTGCTGCTGGGACACCAGGTGATGTACACGTACGTCGCCCCCTTCGCCGAGCACACCGGTTTCGGCCACACCGGTCTCGTCCTGCTGGTGTTCGGGGTGGCCACGGTCGTGGGGATCTGGATCGTCGGCGCCCTGGTGGACGCGCACCTGCGCCGTACGCTGCTGACGGCCCTGGCCCTGATCGCCTGCGCGATGGCGGCGCTGGCCATGTCCGCGGGCGACCCCCTCGTGCTCCTCGTCGCGGTCGCCCTGTGGGGCGCCGCGTTCGGCGGAGCGCCGACGCTGATCCAGACCGCGCTGGTCGACGCCTCCGGACCCGCCCGCGCCGAAGTGGCCACCTCCCTGCAGACCACCGTCTACAACGCCGGCATCGCGGCCGGTTCCCTCACCGGAGGACTCGTCCTGGAGAGCGCGGGAGCCACGGCTCTTCCCTGGACGTCACTCCCGCTGATCGCCGCCGCGGTCGGTGTGGTGGCGGTGGGGCGGCGGCGGGCGTTCCCCGCGCGGCGCCCCGCCTGACACCCCGCCCGCAGGGCACCGACCTGGTGCGCGCGGGCAAGGTCCGGGCCATCGGCGCCTCCTCCTTCCCCGCCTCGGACATCATCGAGGCACAGTGGGTCGCCGAGCGGCGCGGCCTCATGCGGTTCCGCAGCGAGCAGCCGACGTACTCGATCCTCAACCGCGGCATCGAGCGCGAGGTGCTGCCCGTCTGCAAGCGCTACGGCATGGGCGCCCTGGTCTACAGCCCGCTCGCGGGCGGCCTGCTGACCGGCCGCTACCGCAAGGGCCGGCAGGCCGACAGCCACCGTGCCGCCTTCGGCTTCAAGCACCTCAGCGACGAGCGCCGGCTCGACACCGTCGAACAGCTCATCCCCCTGGCCGAGAAGGCGGGGATGCCGCTGACACACCTGGCCATGGCGTTCGCGATCGCCCACCCCGGCGTCACCTCCGCGATCATCGGACCGCGCGCGATGGCCCACTTGGACGACCTCCTCGCGGGCGCGGAGACCACTCTGACCGACGAGATCCTCGACCAGATCGACGCGATCGTCCCGCCCGGCACCGACATCGGGACGCTCGACATGGCCTACAACCCACCCGCCATCCAGCAGACCGCCCTGCGCCGCCGCCTGACCGGCGAACGCTCCGCCGCCTGACCCAGGGCCTGTCCGCCGGACAGGTCCTAGCCGAGCTCCAGCGTGGTGACCCCGTAGACGCGCTCGCCGCTGAACGGCCTGACCGGGCCGGTGTACATCCGGGCCGTTTCGAAGGAGGGGGTGAGACCGAAGTCCTCGGCGAGGGCGACGCCCGGCGCGTTCGACTCGGGGATGTCGATGGCGACCTCGCCGCCGGGAGCGTCGGCGGCCAGCGCCGGCAGGAGGGCGCGGGCGTCCTCGGCGGTGTCGGCGAACAGCGGGCCGACGCGCGGGCGGTCGAGGGCGGGCCGGATCACCGCGTAGCCGGTGAGATGGCCGTCGGCGACGCGGACGAAGGTGCGGTGGCCGGGACCGGTGAGCCACCGCTCCAGGAAGCGGGGGCGGTCGGCCGGGCAGCAGGCACTGTCGTACGCCGCGATGGACGCGAAGTCGGCCGATTCCGCGGGCCGCACCCCCGGTGACGTCTGTCCCGCCGGCACGGTTCCGGTGAACCGGACGGTGCGGTGGGCGAGTTCGAAGCCGGACTTGCGGTAGTTGTCCTGCTGCGCCACCACACCGTCCAGACCGACGGTCCGACCGCCGGCGTGGGCGAGGGCCGTCTTCCAGGTGGTGAGGCCGTGGCCACGGCCGCGCAGATCCGGTCGTACGAGATAGAAGCCCAGGAAGGCGTAGTCGGCGTCGTACGTCACGACCGAGACGGCCGAGACCGGCTCCCCGTCGATCCTGCCGATGAAGAAACCCTCGGGATCCTGGGCGAAGAAGCTCTGCGCGTCGGACAGCCCCGGATTCCATCCCTCGTCCCCCGCCCACCCGCTGATCACCGACCAGTCGTCGAGCGAGGCCCGGGCGACGACGAGGTCCGCGGGACCCGGAGAAGTCATGTGTGCGCTCCATTCGCTTACGGCCGGGGTGCGCGGCGGTCGCCCGCACCCGCAGCATCTTTCCCGATCTCCACGGGGATTTCAGCGTCCGCCGCTCATAGGCTTGTCGTCCATGAGTGACGATGACGTGACCCTGCGCCCGGTGGCCGAGGACGACCTGCCCGTCATGGAGCGGTTCCTGACGGAACCCGAGACCGCCGCACCCTTCCAGTGGTTCGGCTGGCGTGACCCGGACCGCTGGAGGCGCAAGTGGGACGAGAACCGCATGCTCGGCGACGACGCGGGCCATCTGATGGTCGTGCGCGGCGAGGAGCGGCTGGGCTTCGTCGGGTGGCGGAAGATCCGGCCCACCCCGAGCACGTACTACTGGAACATGGGCATCGGCCTGCTGCCGGAGGCGCGCGGCAAGGGCTGGGGCACGCAGGCCCAGCGCCAGCTGGTCAGGTACCTGTTCGCGCACACGACCGTGGTGCGGATCGAGGCGGACACCGAGGCGGAGAACATCGCCGAGCAACGCGCCCTGGAGAAGGCCGGGTTCTCCCGCGAGGGCGTGCTGCGCAGTCTGTCGTTCCGGGACGGCCGGTGGCGCGACGGCGTGCGCTACAGCATCCTGCGCGACGACCTCCCCGACATGCGCTGACCCCCGCCCGGGGACCGCGAGGAGAAACCACCCGAACGGGGCCCCACCGGTCGTGAGCACGGTGGGGCCTTCCGCGTCAGCGGACCGCCGTGGGCCGGTAACGCCGGTACAGCACGGCGCCCCCCAGGAGCAGGGCGGCGCTCGCGGCGATCGCCGGCATCGTCTGGTCGGCGCCCGTGTGGGCGAGGGAGGCCAGGGGCCGCGGCGGAGCCTGGTACGGCGTCCCCTGCGGCACGTACGCCCTGGGCGGCGTGTGCGGCTTCGGAGCGGTCTTCACCGGCTGGGGGTGGTCGCCGGAGGTGTTCGTGGACGTGTTCCCCACGGACGCGTTGCCGCCGCCGACCACGGTCGCGGAGTTGCCGCTGACGTTCGCCGGGAGGTGCACCGGGAGCTGCAGGCCGTTGCCCGAGAGCACGCCCGGAGAATCCTTTCCGCTCCCGACCGCGACAGCACCGCCGCGTGTGACGGCACCCCCCTGGGCCACGCCACCAGCGCTTTCGCCACCCCTGCCGTGGCTCCTCCCGCCGACGCCAGGGCCCCGGCCCTCGCTCACGTTCGCGCAGCCGTTGCCCGCGGCGGGGTTCAGGAGCCCGGCCACGTTCACGGTGTTCCCGCACGCGTTCACGGGGACGTGCACCGGGAGCTGGAGGGTGTTGCCGGAGATCAGCCCGGACGAAGCCGCCGTGCCACCGTCCGCCGTGGCGTCGGCGTGGGCCGGCATCGTCACGGCCAGCGCTCCCGAAGCGGCGGCCGCGGCGATCAAACCATTTCGGGTAACCCGTTTCATAGGTTCCCTGCCTTCCAGACATGGATGCGGGCACTCGCCCGCACCGCGTAAAACGCGGGAGAACCATCCGACGTTATGGCTGATCGTGTTTTCACCCCAACGAGGGTCACGTTTATCGAACGCCCGCCCAGAGGCGCGCTGCCGGACACCCGCTTATCGTGATCGAGGAGCTATCCCCTGGCGCCCGGTACGACGCCGGGCGTCCCTGGAGGCATCCATGCTGTCCGCGCACCAACGCTGGGCGTACGCCGGAGCCGGCGTCGTGACACTGGCCATGCTGGCGGCGGGTCTGCCCCCGGCGGTGGCGACGGCCGCCGAGGGCCCCGACCTGTCCCGCTTCTACCACCAGCAGATCAAGTGGGGCGCCTGCAAGGGCGACGCGATGCCCGCGGATCTGCGGTGCGGGCAGGTGACCGTCCCGCTGGACTACGCGCACCCGGAGGCCGGGACACTCGACCTCGCGCTGGCCCGCTATCGCGCCACAGGCCCGTCGAGGGGATCCGTACTGCTGAACTTCGGCGGCCCCGGCGTCCCGGGAATCCCGCAGCTCGCCACCAGCGGCAAGGACTTCATGCCGCTCACCAACGGCTACGACGTGGTGACCTTCGACCCCCGCGGTGTCGGCCAGTCCTCTCCCGTCAGCTGCGGCGGCGGTGCCGCCCAGACTTCCGACACGGCGGGCTCCGCCACCAACGACAGCAGCCCGGAGGCACTCCTCAAACAGGTACGGAAGGACGCCGACGAGTGCGCCAAGCACTCCACCCCCGTACTGGCTCACATCGGCACGGTCAACGCCTCCCGGGACCTGGACGTGATGCGCCAGGCCCTCGGCGACAAGAAACTCAACTACCTGGGATTCTCGTACGGAACGCGCCTGGGCGCGGTGTACGCGAGCCAGTTTCCCGACAAGACGGGCCGCATGGTGCTCGACGGCGTGGACACGCTCACCGAGCCGCTGTCCGAGTCGGGCCTGGTGAGCGCCGAGGGGCAGCAGACCGCCCTGGAGGACTTCCTCACCTGGTGCACCCAGGACACGTCGTGCCCGTTCGGGCAGGATCCGCGCGATGCCCGTCAGCGGGTCGCCCGGCTCGTCGACTCGCTGGACAAGAACCCGGTGCCGACGAGCTTCGGGCAGCAGTTCTCCGGCCAGGACCTGGTGGCGGCCATGGGCCTTGAACTCTTCGACCGCAAGGGGTGGCCGCAGCTCGAACGGTCCCTCGCCTCACTCGTCCAGGACGGCGACCCGAGCGGACTGTTGCAGGCGGCCGGGGGCGTCACCCTGCCCCACGCCACGTACAGCGGGCTGGTCGACCCCGCGAAGGTGCCTCCGGACAACCTCGAGACCGCGCTGCCGGCGATCAACTGCGCGGACGACCCCGATCGGCCCAGCGCCGCGCAGCTCACCAAGCAGATCGACGAACTGAGGGCCGCCTACCTGGAGGCGTCGCCGATCTTCGGCCTTCTCCGTCTCGACGAGCTGCTGATGTGCTACGGCCGCCCCAAGGGCAGCGACTACATCCGCGAGAAGGTGCGTGATGTCCAGACGCCGAAGATGCTCCTCGTCGGCACCCGCGGGGACCCGGCCACCCCGTACCGCTGGACCGAGGAGACCGCCGCACGGCTCGGCCCCTCGGCCGTCGTGCTCGACAACAAGGGCGAGGGCCACACCGGGTACGCGTCTTCCAAGTGCGTGCGCGAGAAGGTCACCGACTTCCTGCTGTACGGCTCGCTGCCGGACAACGGCAGCTCCTGCGGCCCGGAGGATGCGACGGCCCCTTGAGCCGACCCCGCGACGGCGTGTCACAGAACGGACGCGGACGGGTTGCACCGACAAGTCGGATACAACCCGAAGCGCGCCTCGGCCGTCACACTGAGCAGCCGTCGCTCACCGTTCATGACACTGTTCGTGACCGAAACAGGGGGAACCCACCGATGCGCATCCGACCCGTTCTCGCCCTCCCGGCCGTCGCCGCGGCGCTGCTCCTCGCCGTGCCTCAGAGCGGCTCGGCCGCCGCCCGGCCCGCCAGGTGCGCCGAGAAGGCCGTCACCGTCCACGCCCACCGCTCCGCCGACCCCACCCTGCTGCACCTCGGCGTCACCAACCGCTCCACCCGGGCGTGCACCGTCGATCGCATCCCGACCGTCGTCTTCGGAGACCTCGACGGCGCCGCCCTGCCCGTTCCCGCCGGGCAGAACGGACCGTACCTGCTGGAGGCGGGCCGGACGGCGTACGCGGCCCTGCGGACCATCGCCGACCCGGCGGATCCGGAGGCCCGCCGGGCGGACTCGATCGGCGTCTCGGCGGACCCCTCGCGCTTCGGCCGTACGTTCACCGCGCGTGAGCTGGGCGTCGGTCGCGTCGTCCTGGTGTGGGAGCCGGTGACCTCGTGGTGGAAGTCCTCGCAGGCAGCCGCCGACCGGGCACTCAGGTAAGGAGCACGTCCGGGGCGTACAGGTCCAGCCACAGCGCCAGGTCCAGGGTGCGTTCCAGGCCTCGCCGCGACGCCTGCGTGATCTGCGGGCTGTCGCGGTGGGCGGCCCGGTGGACCCGCTCCCGGTCGACGAGGTCGAAGACCGGGTGCGCGGGCCGGGCCAGGAGGTCCTTGGCGTGTTCCTGGAGCGCGATCGCGTACTTGGGGTCCTGGGTGGACGGATAGGGGCTCTTGACCCTGTCGTACACGGACTTGGGGATCAGGTCGGCGGTCGCCTCCCGCAGCAGGCTCTTCTCCCGGCCGTCGAAGGACTTCAGGGACCAGGGCGTGTTGTAGACGTACTCGACGAGCCGGTGGTCGCAGAACGGCACCCGCACCTCCAGGCCGACGGCCATGCTCGCGCGGTCCTTACGGTCGAGCAGGACGCGGACGAAACGGGTCAGATGGAGGTGGCAGATCCGCCGCATCCGGTACTCGAAGTCGCTCTCGCCGTCGAGCCGCCGGATGCCCGCGACGGCCGTACGGTAGCCGTCGGCGACGTACGACTCCAGGTCCAGCGCCTTGGTGAGGTCCGGGCGCAGTACGTCGGCGTCGTCGCCGAAGTCCCGGCTGAACCGGACGAGCCAGGGGAACGTCTCGGCGCTGCGGGCCTCCTCGTCGAAGAACTGCAGGTAGCCGCCGAAGACCTCGTCCGCCGACTCCCCGGAGAGCGCGACCGTGGAGTGCTCACGGATGGCCTGGAAGAGCAGGTACAGGGAGGCGTCCATGTCGCCGAAGCCCATGGGGAGGTCGCGGGCCCTGATCACCTTCGCGCGGACGTCGAGGTCGGCCAGGGCGTGCGCGTCGAGGACGATGTCCTGGTGGTCGGTGGCCGAGGCGCGGGCCACGTCGTGCACGAAGGGGGTGTCGGGGGTGCCCCGCAGCTCGTCGGCGACGAAGTGGTCGGCCTGGCCGACGAAGTCGACGGCGAAGCTGCGGACCTTCTCGCCGTGCTCGCCGAGCTGCCGGGCGGCCAGCGCGGTCATGGCGGAGGAGTCGAGGCCGCCGGAGAGCAGGGTGCAGCGCGGCACGTCGGCGACGAGCTGGCGGCGCACGATGTCCTCGAGGAGCGAGCGGACGGTGGCGATGGAGGTGTCACGGTCGTCGGAGTGCGGCCGGGTCTCCAACTGCCAGTAGACGCGGCGGCGCAGCCCGGCGCGCTCGACGGTGACGACGGTGCCGGGCTCCACCTCGCGCATGCCGTCCCAGATCGCGTGTCCGGGCGTCTTGACGAAGGTGAACAGCTCGCGCAGTCCGTCCAGGCGGACCCGGGCCGGGGCCAGCGGGTTGGCGAGGATCGCCTTGGGTTCGGAACCGAAGAGGACGCCGTCGGGGGTCGGGTAGTAGTAGAAGGGCTTGATGCCCATGCGGTCGCGGATCATCACGAGCTTGTCGTGGCGGCCGTCCCAGACCGCGAAGGCGTACATCCCGTTGAGCCGCTCGGCGAGCGACTCGCCCCATTCGAGGTAGCCGCGCAGGACCACCTCGGTGTCGGAGTCGGTCGAGAATCGGTGCCCGCGATCGGTCAGCTCGCGGCGCAGCTCGGTGAAGTTGTAGGTCTCCCCCGAATAGACGAGCGCGACCGTGCCGTCCGGGGTCTCGGCGGTCATGGGCTGGCGTCCGCCGGGCAGGTCGATGATCGCGAGCCGGCGGTGCCCGAGGGCCGCGGGCCCCTCGGTCCAGGTGCCGCGGTCGTCGGGGCCGCGGCAGGACATCGTCTCCGTCATTGCATCCAATGTCTCCGCCTCGGCGCGCAGGTCGCGGTCGAAGGAGACCCAGCCGGTGATGCCGCACATGCGTTACCTCCCGCGTCCGGTTTCACCGGGAACACCGCGCCAGCCTGAGGTTTCATGGGCGGCCCAGCGCTTCCGCAAAACCAGTTGTATTGAGCAGCTATATGACGAGGTTGTGTCATGTGCGCGAGTGCCGTCAACACGTACGTAACCTGACCGGCCCAGTCACCCCGACGGTTTCGGTCGCGCTTTGCACGCCGCGGACGGACGGATCGGCCCGCTGCCGGGCGTCGGCGAACGGGAATCGGCCACGGGCAAAGTCTTCCTCAACATCCGCCGGGGCGCCCGGGGGGGCATCCTCGGGGGACCCGATCGGCATGCCCGCTTTCGCCTCCTTCCGTCCCATGGGTTTGACTCGTGGTGTGCGCCGGATGCTCTTGCCGCTGTTCGTCGCCCTGGGTGCGGCCGGGGCACTGGTCCTGGCATGGGCCGTCTCGCCCTGGTGGTGGTGGGCGGCCGCCGCACTGCTCGCCCTGACCGCGCTCGCCGCCCGGGATCTGACCCAGCGCCGCCACGCGGTCCTGCGGAACTACCCCCTGCTCGGTCACCTCCGCCTCCTCCCGCGGCCCGACGACCGTGATGTACGCGGCATCGTGTACGAGCGCGCCGAGGGCGTCGAGGCCGAGGAACCCTTCGGCACCGGGCTGGACCTGTACGGGGACGGGTACGAGTACCTGGAACCGTCGATGCGCCCGGTCGAGGTCCCTGACGAGCCGCCCGTGGTGCGCGTCGGCGGCCCGGACTGCACCCAGCCGTACGACATGGCCCTGCTGAACGTCTCCGCGATGAGCTTCGGGTCGCTCTCCTCGCACGCGATCCTGGCACTCAGCAGGGGCGCGGCGCTCGGCGGTTTCGCGCACGACACCGGCGAGGGCGGCCTTTCGGACCACCACCTGCGGGGCGGCGGCGACCTTATCTGGGAGATCGGCAGCGGGTACTTCGGCTGCCGCACCCCGGAAGGGGGCTTCAAGGCACGCGAGTTCGCGGACAAGGCCGCGCTGCCGGAGGTCAAGTGCGTGTCGCTGAAGCTCTCGCAGGGGGCGCAGCCGGGCATCGGCGGGGTGCTGCCCGGCGCCAAGGTGAGCGCCGAGATCGCCCGGGCCCGCGGTGTCCCGGAGGGCGAGGCGGTGGTCTCACCGCCGTACCACCGGGTGTTCTCGACCCCGCGCGAGCTGGTGTGCTTCCTCGCCCGGATGCGGGAGCTGGCGGGCGGCAAGCCGACCGGCTTCAAGCTCTGCGTCGGCTCGCGCCGCCAGTTCCTCGCCGTCTGCAAGGCGATGCTCGCCGAGGGGGTCTCGCCCGACTTCATCGTGGTCGACGGCGCCGAGGGCGGTACGGGGGCCGCGCCGCCGGAGTTCGCCGCCTGCCTAGGTACGCCCCTGACCGAAGGGCTGATCACGGTGCACAACGCGCTGGTCGGCACCGGGCTGCGTGACCGTGTGCGGATCGGCGCGAGCGGCAAGGTCGCCACCGGCTCGGACATCGTCAAACGGCTGGCGCAGGGCGCCGACTACACGAACGCGGCCCGCGCGATGATGTTCGCGCTCGGCTGCCTCGAGGCCCGGCGCTGCCACACCAACACCTGCCCGGTCGGGGTCGCGACCCAGGACCCGCGCCGGGTACGCGCCCTGGACGTGGCCGACAGGTCGGCGCGCGTGCACCACTACCAGCGGGCCACGGTCCGCAGCGCGAGCCGGATCATGGCCGCCATGGGGGTACGCGATCCGGCCGAGCTCGGACCGCATCAGCTGCTCCGGCGCACGGACCCGGCGACCGTACGGTCGTACGCAGAGCTCTACGAGTGGTTGGAGCCCGGAGTGCTGCTCGCGGAGCCGCCCGCGTCCTGGGACGCTGACTGGAAGGCGGCGGATCCGGACGCGTTCTGAACGGCCTGAGCTCCACCGGGCCGCTGGTTCAGAATTCCACCGGGTCCCTGATGATGGGGCAGGTCATGCAGTGGCCGCCGCCCCGTCCACGCCCGAGCTCGGCGCCGACGATGGTGATGACCTCGATCCCGGCCTTGCGCAGCAGGGTGTTGGTCTGGGTGTTGCGGTCGTAGGTGACCACCACGCCCGGCTCCAGCGCGACCGCGTTGTTGCCGCTGTCCCACTGCTGCCGCTCGGAGGCGTACACGTCCCCGCCCGTCTCCACGATCCGCAGTTCGGACAGCCCGAGGGCCTTGGCGACGACCTCGGTGAAGGATCGTGCGCCCTCGTCGGTGAGTTCGATGCCGGGGGCCTTGTCGCTCGGGCGCAGGGAGAAGGTGCGGACGGCGTCCATGATGGTCGGGTAGAGAGTGACCAGGTCGCGGTCGGCGAAGGTGAAGACCGTGTCGAGGTGCATCGCGGAGCGCAGCTTCGGCAGTCCTGCGACGATCACGTGCTCGGCGGCGCCGTTCTCGAACAGGGCCGCCGCGACCTGGGTGATGGCCTGGCGCGAGGTGCGCTCGCTCATGCCCATGAGCACGACGCCGTTGCCGACCGGCATGATGTCCCCGCCCTCGAACGTGGCCTCCCGCCAGTCCCGTTCGGGGTCGCCCCACCACACGGTCGAGCCCGCGAAGTCGGGGTGGAAGGTGTAGATCGCCTTCATCAGGAGCGTCTCGTCGTGCCGGGCCGGCCAGTACAGCGGGTTGAGCGTCATGCCCTCGTACAGCCAGCAGGTCGTGTCGCGGGTGTAGAGGGTGTTGGGCAGCGGTGGCATCAGGTACTCGCGTACGCCCGTGGACTCGCGGGCCAGTGCGAGGTAGGCGGAGCGGTGGTCCTCGGGCAGGTCTGCGGTGGCGAGACCACCGATCAGGAACGTGGCGAGCCGGGCCGGTTCCAGCGTCTCCAGGAAGGCGCGGGTGTCGTCGACGAGCCCGATACCGACCTCGTTCGGGGTGATCTTCCGGTCCAGGAGCCAGTCTCTGGCGACGGGGAGCGCCATGGTCCGTGCGAGCAGATCGTGCAGTTCGACGACGTCGACGCCGCGTTCGCGCAGCTTGTTGACGAAGTCGGCGTGGTCGCGTTGGGCGTTCTCGACCCACATGACGTCGTCGAAGAGCAGGTCGTCGGAGTTGGTGGGGGTGAGCCTGCGGTGCGCGAGACCGGGTGCGCAGACGAGTACCTTGCGCAGCCTGCCGACCTCGGAGTGGACGCCGTACGCCGGGCGGCCGGTGGTGTGTTGACTGGTCACGGTGTGCCTTTCTCCGGGGCGGGGACGGGCGGGTCAGAGGCTGATCCAGCCCAGTGCCAGGGCGACGATCCCCAGGACCGCGCCGGCGATCGAGACGAGAAGGATGACGAGTTCCCGGGTTGAGAAGAGCCGTCTGCCCTGCTCGCGCCGGGCCAGCACGAACAGCACCGTGGCGGGCGCGTAGACGATGAAGGAGACGAGAAGGTACTTCGGCCCGGCCGCGTAGAGCAGGAACGCGGTGTAGAGGGTGGCGAGCGCGGGGACGGCCAGGTCACCGCCGGGCCTTCCCCGTGCGCTCTTCAGGGCGAAGGCCGCCGCCAGCAGGAACGGGATCAGGGTCAGCGCGCTGGTCAGGTCGAGCGCGAAGCTGAACGCGTCGTCCGAGAACAGCGTGACGACCAGCACGACCTGGGTGAGCAGTGTCGTCATCAGCAGCGCGGGCACGGGCACGTCGGCGGCGGTGGAGCGGCCGAGGAAGCGGGGCATGTCCTCGTCCCCGGCCGCGACGAAGAGCACCTCGGCCGCCATCAACGTCCAGGCGAGATAGGCGCCGAGCACCGAGACGATCAGGCCGACGCTCACGAAGACCTTGCCCCAGGTGCCGACCGCGCTCTCCAGGACCCCGGCCATGGAGGGCTGTCGCAGCTCGGCGATCTGGCTCATCGGCAGCAGTCCGTACGACACGATGGTGACGGAGGCGAAGATGGCGAAGACGCTCAGGAAGCCGAGAACGGTCGCCCGGCCGACGTCATCGCGGCGCCGGGCGTGCCGTGAGTACACACTCGCGCCCTCCACGCCGAGGAACACGAAGACGGTGGCCAGCATGGTGCCCTTGACCTGGTTGAACAGCGAACCGGCATAGTCGGCGCCGGCGAAGTTCTCGGCGAAGACATGGGGCTTGAGGTAGAAGAGCGCCAGGACGACGAAGACGAGGATCGGCACGACCTTGGCGACGGTGACGATCCGGTTGATGGCCGCGGCCTCCTTCACCCCTCTGCGGATGAGGAAGAAGAAGCACCACAGACCCACCGAGGACAGGGCGACGGCGAGCACGGTGTCACCGTCGCCGAGCGCCGGAGCGATCGCCCCGATCGTCGACATGATGAGCACCCAGTACGTCACGTTGCCGACGCAGGCGCTGGCCCAGTAGCCGAACGCCGAGAAGAAGCCCAGGTACTCGCCGAAACCGGCCTTGGCGTACGCGTACACGCCCGCGTCGAGGTCGGGCCTGCGGACCGCGAGCCGCTGGAAGACGAAGGCGAGCATCAGCATTCCGGTGCCCGCGACGGCCCAGGCGATCAGGGCGCCCGCCACGCCCGTCTCCTGGGCGAAGAGACGGGGCAGGGAGAAGACCCCGGCGCCGACCATGGAGCCGACGACCATCGTGGTGAGGGTCGGCAGCGTCAGTTTGGCGGCCGGGGCCGCACGGGTTTCGGTGTCGGCCTGCGTCATGGGCGTCCTGCCAAGGCGGGCGTCGTCGTGCGACGACGCGGGGGAACGTCATCTGGAGACCCGAGCGACACTAACAATCAATTGCCCCAAATGCCCGATAACTGAATCGGCTCTATCGTGCTCTTATGGAGCACGCACTCAGCCCAGCGACCCTCACCAAGCTGCGCAGGCCGCGGCCCTATCCCGCGGTGTCGGTGCTGACGCCCACGCACCGCCGCGAACCCGACAACGCCCAGGATCCGGTCCGGCTGCGCAATGTCGTGGCCGAGGCCAAGAAACAGATCGAGTCCGATCCGGCGGTCACCCGCGAACGGCGCACCGACCTCGTCCAGCAGCTCGACCAGGCCCTCGCCGAGGTCGACCTGGCGCACGCGGAGGAGGGCCTCGCGATCTTCGCGGCGCCCGGCGAGCACCAGGTGTGGTCGCTGGCCCGCACGGTGCCCGAGCGCGTGGTGCTCTCGGACACCTTCCTGACCCGCAACCTCGTCGCCGCGCAGGTATCGGAGCGGCCGTTCTGGGTGCTCGCTGTGTCTGCCGACCGGGTGACGCTGTGGAACGGCGGCGCCGACCGGGTCACCGAGGAGCGCATCGGCGGTTTCCCGCGGACCCGCAGCCTCGAGGACCCGAACGCCGAGCGCAAGGAGCGCATCGGAGACCTGCCCAGCACCTTCCGCGACGAGCGGACCAAGCACTTCGTGCGGGACGCCGACACCGCGATGAGCGCCGTACTGCGCGAGGATCCGCGTCCGCTGTACGTCACCGGCGAGACCGCCGCGCTCTCCCTCCTCGACGAGGTCGGCACGGTCACCACGGAGGCCACGCACATCCCGCACGGCGGACTCGCGCACGGGACCCCCGAAGCCGTGTGGCAGGCGGTCCGTCCGCTGATCAGCGCGGAGGAGCGCAGGGACACCGACGCGGTGGCCCGGGAGCTGGAGTCGGCCCGTGGCCGCAAGGAGTTCGCGGCCGGAGTCGACGAGGTGTGGCAGAACGCCTCCCAGGCCCGGATCCGGCTGCTGGCCGTCGAGGAGAACTACCGCGTGACGGTACGCGACGACGGCGGCGACCATCTGGTCCCGGCCGAGAGCGGTGATCTGGACGCCCGCGAGGACATCGTCGACGAGATCGTCGAACAGTGTCTGGATACCGGAGCGGAGGTCCGTTTCGTCCCCGACGGCAGTCTCGGTGACGCGAAAGGCATCGCCGGGGTGCTGCGCTACTGATCATTCCGGCAGACAATCGCCTCCAGGGCTGTCTGCCGGAGAGGTGAGCGCGTGAGTGAGCTGTTGGGTGTCGCGGTCCTGGGTGCGGGCCACATGGGGGCCGACCATGTACGGCGGATCGATCGGGTGGTGAACGGCGCCCGGGTCGCGGCGGTGGCCGATCCCGACACCGGGCGCGCCAAGGACGCCGTCGCCGGCATCGACGGTGTCTCGGTGCACACCGAGGTGGCGGCGGCCCTCGACGCGCCCGGCGTACAGGCGGTGTTGATCGCCTCCCCCGGGCCCGCGCACGAGGAGGCGCTGCTCGCGGCCTTCGATCGCGGTCTGCCGGTGCTGTGCGAGAAGCCGATGGTGCCGGAGTCGGCAGGGGCGCTGCGGGTGGTGGAGGCGGAGGCGCGGCTCGGCCGGAGACTGGTGCAGGTCGGGTTCATGCGCCGGTACGACGCCGAATACCAGCGCCTGAAGTCCCTGCTGGACAGTCGGCGGCTGGGCCGTCCGCTGATGCTGCACTGCACGCACCGCAATGTGTCCTCCCCGCCCGGCTTCACCTCGGCGATGCTGGTCAACAGCTCCGTCTCGCACGAGATCGACGCGGCGCGCTGGCTGCTCGACCAGGAGCTCACCGCCGTGACCGTGCTGCGCCCACGGCCGTCCGCGGGTGCCCCCGAGGGCCTTCTCGACCCCCAGTTCGTGGTGTTCGAGACGGCCGACGGCGCTCTCGTCGACGTCGAGGTCTTCGTCAACTCCGGCTTCGGCTACCAGGTGCGCTGCGAGGCGGTCTGCGAGTCCGGGAGCGCGCGGATCGGGGACGAGCACACCATGGTGGTGACGACGGCGGGCGGTGCCCGCGAGGAGGTGGCGCAGGACTACCTCGTACGGTTCGCCGACGCCTACGACCGCGAGGTGCAGGCCTGGGTGGACGCCACCCGGGAGGGGAAGGTGACCGGGCCGGGCGCCTGGGACGGGTACGCGGCTTCGGCCGTCGCCGAGGCGGGGGTCCGGGCGCTGGAGAGCGGCGGCCGGGTGACCGTCGAACTCGCCCCGCGCCCGGACCTCTACGCGTGACCAGCCGCTGACGCTCGCCGTGCCCGTCTCGATGTGCCCGGTGAACCGGCGCGACCAGCTCGCGTCGGAGTCGACGGTGATCGTGAAGTCGTACCAGCCGTTCTGATGCGCGACGGCGTTGAAGTAGCCCTCGGCGGAACCGTCCGCGGCGACGGTGTACGTCCACGGCCCCTCGCCGCGGTACTGGTTCGCGGTGATCGTGAACTTCACCGCGGCAGCCGAGGAGTTGGTCATCTTGAAGTAGAGGGCGGTCTTGCCGGTGCCCGGTTCGGTGGCGTAACGGGTGCTCACCTCGGCCGACTTGCCCGCCTGTGTCGCGTCCCCCTTGAACCGGCGCAGGAAGCGGTTGGGGCCGGCCGTCGTGAGGTCGTACTTGCGGTTGCCGTACCCCTGCGGCCGAACGCCGCCGCCGAACGCTATCGGCTCATGCGTTCGCTATAGGATCAAACGAAAGCATGCTCCTCTGTGCCGCATACGCCAGGGAGCGACCCCTGCGGGCAGACGAAGAGGGCGATGACATGGCGGAGAGCCGGACGGGACCTGGACCGCGCGATCGGTTCCGCGCGCAGGTACGGGAGGAGGTCAAGGCCGCAGCACTGCGGCAACTGGCCGACGGCGGTCCGGAGGCACTGTCCCTCAACGCCATCGCCAAGCAGTTGGGCATGACCGGGCCCGCCCTCTACCGCTACTTCGCCAACCGGGACAGCCTGCTGACCGAACTGGTCATCGACGCCTACGGCGACCTTGCGTCCGCACTCGCCCGCGCGGCCGACGCCGCCGCGAGCGACGCGGTCGCACGCCTGGCCGCGGTCGCCCGGGCCTACCGCGAGTGGGCGCGCGGCGAGCCGCACCGCTACCGGCTGCTGTTCCGAGCGCCCCTGCCGGGGTACGACGCGCAGTCCACGCGACTGGTCGAGGCCTCCCAGCCGGCCATGAACGTCGTACTGAACGTGACGAGTGCCCTGGCGGCGCCGGACGCGACGGCTCCGGAGGGCTCGGAGGGCCAGTTCGGGGAGTGGATGAAGCTCCGCGGAGTCGAGGACGTCCCGGCGGCGGTCGCCGCGCGGACCACGATGCTCTGGGCCCATCTGCACGGCCTGGTGAGTCTGGAGATCGAGCAGAACTTCGCCTCGATGGGCGTCGATCCCACACCCCTCTACGAGGAGGAGGTACGGGACTTCGTCCGTTCACTGTGAACGGGGGGCACTTCACTCCGGAGCATGGACACGCCGCGTACATATGACCGTCGAACAAAGATTTGAAGGGGGTCTCGGCTACTCCTGGGGACCTTCAAGTCACGTACGCTTTCTACGACTTGGGCGCGCGACCCGCGTACCGAATCAATGCCGGTCGGATCGTCCGCCTGGACTACGGCATATGCCAGAAGCACCACCGGATCGTGTGTTGCCAAATCCCTTACAGGGCGTCGCAGCCTGTGCAACAGTCGTAACGGTCCTTCCGCCCAGCCTTGGTCGTACCGTCCCCCATCGGAGTGCGTCATGCCGTCCCATCTCTCTGCGGACCGCCCCGCCGCCCAGCCGCCCCAGCGCGGCTCGGTCGACGCGCTCATTTCGCAGACGCGACGGCTGCGCGGTGAGGTGGACGCCGTACGGCGGGACGCGCCCTTCGACGGCACAGACCCCCAAGGACGCTGGCAGCGCGCACTGTGCGATCTGGCGATGCACCAACTCAACGACCTCGACGAGCACTTGGCACAGTTGCGGGACGGACCCCCGCCCGTGCCCACGGAGCCGGCCGACCCGCCCCCCGCACCGGCTGTGCCGGCCGGACCCCGGCGCGGCTCGCTGCTCAGCCGGGTGGGCAGTGCCGAGTGGAACCTGCTCACGGACGAGGCCAGTTGGTCCGGAGAGCTCTACGACATCCTGGGCCGCGACCCCGCCGCTCCCCCGCTCACCCTCGACGAACTGCCGTCGCTGATGCTCGACGAGGACCGGCCGATGCTGACGGCGATGGTCACCGACTGCCTCATCGACGCGAAGCCCATCGACGGCGAGTTCCGCATCGTGCGCCCCGACGGCGGGGTGCGCACTGTTCACATGATGGGCGAGCCCGTGCTCGACACCGACGGCAGCACCGCCGCGATGTGGGCCGTGCTGCGCGACGTCAGCGAACTGCGCCGTAGCCAGCGGACGGTGAGCGAGACCCGTGAGTCGCTTCAGCTGCATCGGCACCAGGCGCAGAGCGAGCGCCGGCTCGCGGTCCAGCTGCAGGAGGCCGTGCTGCCGCCTTGGCGCGGCTCCCTGCGGTTCCCGCAGCGGGGCCCCGAGGCTCTGGACCTCGCCGCCCGCCATCTGCCCTCCTCGAACAGCACGCTGATCGGCGGCGACTGGTACGACGCGATGGAACTGCCCGACGGAGCAACGCTGTTGAGTGTCGGTGACCTCACAGGGCAGGGCGTCACCGTCGCCTCGGGCATGGCGATGCTGCTCGGCGCCCTGCGCGGCATGGCCGTCGCGGGCACCCAGCCCGGACAACTCATGTCCTGGCTCAACCAGTTGCTCGACGCCTCGGTGCAGCCGTCCCTCGGCAGCGCGGTCTGCTGCCGCTACCGGCCCGAGACCCGCACCCTCACCTGGGCGCAGGCAGGACACCCCGCCCCACTGCTGTTCCGCAACGGGACGGGGCACATGCTGGCAGCGCCGGACGGCGTGCTGCTCGGCGCGACCTCGGGGGCCGTCTACGGGCAGGCCGAAGAGACCCTCGAAGACGGCGACCTACTGCTCCTGCACACCGACGGACTGGTCCCCGGGCACTATGGAGCGCAAGCCGTCCAGAGGCTGCTCGACCTGGCCCCGCGCTTCCACGGAGCCCGCACGGCCCAGGACTGCGTACGGACGGTTGTAGAGGAATTCGGCGAGAGTGAGCGCGAGGACGACGCCTGCGTGCTCATCGCCAGGATCGGCTCATAGACCTCACCGGGATCAGACCTCGCCGGGACCTGCTCGAAGACCCCGACTTGGAACCCTAGGAACCCTTTGACCTGGAACTTTTTCTGTACACACAGGCAGGAGTGCTCACGCCTGTGTGGTGGTGCCCCCGCGCTTCGGCCTGAGCGAGCTCTTGGGGAGGGCGAGTTGGATCTCCTCACGCAGTTCGTGGATCTTCGGGTAGCCGGAGTACTCGGCGGTGAGCCGGTACATCTCACGCAGTCGGTCCCAGGTGCGGTGGGAGGAGTTCGCCCCCATCGACACCAGGGCCAGCCGGGCGTAGCGGTCCGCCTGCTCGGGGTCGTCCGCGATGAAGCACGCCGAGGCCAGCGACAGCCAGTCGAAGATCTGTGACCGCTGCCGCCCGTTCTCCCGCATATGCAACGCTTCCTTGGCGTGGCGCTGCGCCGTGGTCGCCGCGGCCGGGTCGTGCTCCGCGAGCGTCCGGTAGGCCAGGGCCTGCATGCCGTGCATGTCCGCCTCGTCGAACATCTGCATCCAGCTCGGCGGTGGCACATCACCCTTGTCGGAGACGAAGAGGTCCTCCGCCTCCCCCAGGGTGCGCCGCATGGCCTGGCCCTTGCCCATCGACGCCTGAGCCCAGGCCTCGATCGTGTAGAGCATGGCCCGGGTGCGCGGCAACATCTCGGAACCCGAGCCCGACTTGGCGAGCTTCATCAGGTCCAGGGCGTCGTCGGGCCGGCCCAGGTGCACCATCTGACGGGCGGCGCGGGAGAGCGCCTCTCCGGCGCGCGGCCGGTCGCCGCCTTCTCTGGCCGCGTGCGCGGCGATGACGAAGTACTTCTGGGCCGTGGGCTCCAGGCCGACGTCATGCGACATCCAGCCCGCGAGGACGGCGAGATTGGCGGCGACGCCCCACAGGCGCCGCTGCAGATGGTCAGGGTGTCGGTAGGAGAGCATGCCTCCCACTTCGTTGAGCTGGCCCACCACGGCCTTGCGTTGCAACCCGCCGCCGCGGGCCGCGTCCCAGGCCCGGAACACCTCGACCGAGCGCTCCAGTTCCTCGATCTCCTGCGACCCGATGGGGGCGGCCTCGTAACGGTCGAACCCAGCGGGGTCGGCGTGCAGGGGATCGTCGACTACAGGGGCGTCGGCCGCGAGGGCCGGATCGGTGTGGAGCCAATCGTGCATGGCACTGCTGAGTGCGGATCCCGCGGCGAGCGCGGCACCCGCGCCCACCAAGCCGCGTCGGTTGAGCATGAGGTCCATTCCCGTGAATTCGGTGAGGACCGCAGCGGTTCGCTCGGGCGCCCACGGCACACCGTCGGGATGTTCCACATTCCCGCCGCCCGGCCGCTTCCCCACACGCCCGTGCCGCACCAGACCGAGGTCCTCGATGGTCACGACACGGCCGAGACGCTCGGTGAAAAGCGCCGCCAACACTCGCGGAACCGGATCGCGCGGGATCTCTCCCATGTCGATCCAACGCCGCACCCGTGAGGTGTCGGTCGCCAGCTGGGGGTGGCCCATGGCCGCCGCCTGCTTGTTGACCAGCCTCGCGAGTTCGCCCTTGGACCAGCCGGCCAGGCCGAACAGATCCGACAGACGAGTGTTGGGTTGTCCGTTCACGTCAAGCCCCCAGGTTCTCGGCTGAGTTGACAGTAACCCTCTGTCAGTTGCTGAGCGACTATTCGCCAGGGTTCGCCAGGGTGCGCCAGATGGTCTGCCACTGGGCATCCGGTGTCAGGTAGGAAAGCGCCACCCCGACCCGGTCGCCGAGGGACATTCCCCAGGGTGCACCAGGGCTGCCGGGGCGGGTAGCGCAGCAACTTGCAGGCACACGAAGGGATCTGTTTCGCCCATGTACACAGCATCGTCCTCCGTGTCCGCTCCGCCCCGGTCGCTTCACCCCCGCCCGGCGGCGGCGGGCAGCGGCCCCTACCTCGACCCCGCTCGACCGGCTGCCCCCGTGCTCGGCGCCGGCAGGACGCGGCGCGTTCCGGGGCTCGGCACCCAACCGCTCAGCGGGAGACTCGACTTGTCCGGCCCTCAGGGCGCGCAGCTGCGCACGGCGATCGCGTCGGTGCACCGGATCTGTCCGGAGTTCGCTCCGGTCCAGGTACTGCGCCGCAGCGGGCGCTCCGTGCTCCTCGTCGGCACGACGGGGCGCAGCACGGCGGTCGCCAAGTGTTTACTGGACCACTCCCCGATCTGGTCGGAGCGGATCAGGCACGAAATAGCGGCATACCGATCGTTCGTGCGGCATAGGCCGCCGGTCCGGGTGCCCCGGCTGATCGCGGCGGACCCGGACAACTGCACCCTCGTGATCGAACGGATGCCGGGGCGGGTGGCCGCGCTGCAGCGGCACCCGGCGGAGGCGCCGCCCCGCGCGGACATCCGGGCGGCACTGGGTGCGATCTGCCGGCTGAACGCGTGGCGGCCGCCGGCGGGGACGTTCGACGCCCCGCTGGACTACGCGGAGCGGATCTCCCGTTTCCATGAGCTGGGTCTGCTCACGGACCGGGACATGGGCGACCTGCAGAAGCTGGTGCACGGCATCGCGCACTCGGCGGGCCGTCAGGGCATGGGCCAGTTCTGTCACGGGGACGCGTTGCTGTCGAACATCCTGCTCTCACCGGCCGGTCCAGTACTGGTGGACTGGGAGCACGCGGGATGGTACCTGCCGGGCTACGACCTGGCGACGCTGTGGGCGGTCCTCGGTGACGCTCCCGTGGCGCGCCGCCAGATCAGTCAGCTCGCGCAGTCCGCCGGTCCCGCGGCGCGCGACGCCTTCCTGGTGAACCTGATGCTCGTACTGACCCGGGAGATCCGTACGTACGAGACGGCCGTGCAGCGTTCGATGCACGACGCGACCCCGGCGGCACCGGGACCGGCCCATCCGGGTGCTGCGCCGTCCGGCGAGGAACAGCGGCTGCTGCTGCGGCGGCTGCACGACGACTGCCAGATGGCCCGTCGGGCCGTTCGAGCGGCGGTCGGCACTCGTTGACGGGGACGAAGGTCCGCGGTGCGCCTGAACGGCGGCGCGCCGCGGGCCTTCGTCGTGCGGGGCCTGCCGTGCGGCACCGATGTACGGCGAGCGGCTCTTCCCCCGTCGGCATCTCTCCCGCGGGCATCTTCACCCGTTCGCGCCAGGGGTCCACTCCACTGACGCCTTGCAGGCCGTCCCACTGCCGCCACGAAAACCCGTTCGCCCCGCCTCGACAAGAGAAATCGCCTGCTCCTGGGCAAGATTGACGGATCGTCGGAGAGCCGATACCACTGACCCACGATCGGCCCCGCACGCCCCGCCGCGCTCGACCGTCCCAGGAGGCTGCATTGCGAGGATCCTTCATCGACCCCGAGGCCACTGCCGGGCACAGACGCGCGCGCCGTACCGCGGGCGCCGTCGCCTCGGCGGCGCTGTTGTTGCCGCTGCTCGGCGCGGCCCCGTCGAGCAGCCCCGCGCAGGCGTCCGCCGCAGAGCTCCAGCGGGCCTTCGCCGGCGCTGCCGCCGAATACCACGTGCCGCTGAGCGTCCTGCTCGGCGTCTCCTACCTCCAGTCCCGCTGGGACGCGCACGCGGGCGCGCCGAGCGTCAGCGGCGGCTACGGCCCCATGCATCTCACCGACGCGCGGACGGCGATCGCGGAGGCACCGCACCACAGCGAGGGCACGGAGGACGCCCGTGGCGACAGCTCGCGCCCGCCCCTGCTGCCCACCACCCAGGTGCCGCGGAACTCCCAACTCCCGGACAGGCTGAAGACGTTGCCGAAGGCGGCCCGGCTCACCGGCCTGCCCGAGGAGCGGCTGCGTACCGACGCCGCCGCGAACGTGGCGGGCGGGGCCGCGCTCCTGGCGGCCGCGCAGAAGGACCTCGGCGAGCCGCTGAGCGACGACGCGGCCGACTGGTACGGCGCGGTGGCGCGTTTCTCCGGCGCGGACGACACCGCGACCGCGGCGACCTACGCCAATGACGTCTACGAGGTGATCCGCCAGGGCGAGGAGCGCACCACGGACGCCGGTCAGCAGGTCGCGCTCGCCGCCCGGCCCGGACTGAGCCCCGACACCGCGCCGCTGCGGCGGGCCGGGCTGCGTACCGTCTCCGCCACGAACACGGAGTGCCCCACGTCCGTGTCCTGCGAGTGGATCCCGGCCCCGTACTCGGAGTTCGGCGACGGTGACTACGGGAACCACGACCTCGGTGACCGGCCCGCGTCGCAGAGCATCAAGTACATCGTCATCCACGACACGGAGGGCAGCTGGGACGGCGTTCTGAAGCTGGTCCAGGACCCGACCTACGTGTCGTGGAACTACACCCTGCGCTCGACCGACGGTCACATCGCCCAGCATGTGAAGGCGAAGGACGTGGCCTGGCACGCGGGCAACTGGTACATCAACGCCAAGTCGATCGGCCTGGAACACGAGGGATTCCTCGCCTCGCCGGACGCCTGGTACACGGAGGAGATGTACCGCGCCTCGGCGCGGCTGGTGAACTACCTCGCCGACAAGTACCGCGTTCCGCTGGACCGCCAGCACATCCTGGGCCACGACAACGTGCCCGGTCCGACCACGTCGACCATCCCCGGCATGCACACGGACCCGGGCCCGTACTGGGACTGGCAGCACTACTTCACCCTGCTCGGCCACCCCTTCCAGCCTGCGACGAAGACAAGGACGAGTGGCGGTCTGGTCACCGTGCTGCCGCACTTCGCGGAGAACCAGCCCCGGTACACGGGCTGTGTCACCAGCGGTGAGCCCTGCGCGGCGCACGGCTCCAGCGAGGTGCGGCTCTACTCCCGGCCGGACGAGACCTCGCCTCTGATCAAGGACATCGGGCTGCGTCCCAAGGGCGACGACTCGACGATCGACGTGAACGACGTGGGTTCACGGGTCTCCACCGGACAGCGGTACGCGGTCGCGGACCGTGACGGCGACTGGACGGCGATCTGGTACCTGGGCCAGAAGGCCTGGTTCAAGAACCCGCGGAGCCGGCCGACGGCGGTGAACGCCTCGGGCCAGGTCGTGACCCCCAAAGCGGGCCTCACGGAGATCCCCGTGTACGGGCGCGCCTATCCGGAGGCCGCGGCATACCCGGCGGGCGTCCCCGTCCAGGCCGTCTCGCCGCTCCCGTACAAGATCCTGGCAGGCCAGAAGTACGCCGCCGGTGACAAGGTGCCGGGCGAGTACTTCTACGCGCCGACCTTCGACACGGCACCGCACAAGGTCGTGATCGGCAAGGACATGTACTACGAGATCCAGTTCGGCCACCGGGTGGCGTTCGTGCGGGCGGCGGACGTCAACGTGACGCGTTCGCGCGCCTGAGCGCGGGGGCGAGGGGGCCGGGCCGCGGACAGCGCCCCGGCCTCCCGGCTCGCGTACGCTCGCTACTCCGACCAGTCGAGCTGGTGTTCCGGGACCCCGAAGGTCCAGCCCACCGCCCGGGCCTCGGCCCGTGCCGCGCGGTCGCCCCGCGCGTACCGCAGCACCCGCCCCGGGAACACCACGAACGTCTCGTCGGCGGACCGCAGATCGGCGTACCAACCCGGCTGGTCCAATGCCTCCGAGATCGCCTCGGCGACATCCGCCGCGCGCGCCGCCGCCACGCTGAACTCGATGACCGTCCAGACGTCCGGCTGCCCGGCCCCGACGTTCTGCGGACGGAACCGATAGATCTCCCGGGTTTCTATCCGCAGGTCCTTCAGGTGGGTACCGACCTTCAGGCTTTCCACGATGAGTGAACCGTCGGTCATGGGGACTCCTATCGGTGGCGGGCACGTACGGCCGGGAGACGGGCGCCGGGCCCGTCCGCGCTACACCCAGTCCCGGCGAGCGGCCTGCCAGGCCAGTTGCATACGGGTGGCCGCCCCGGCGAACGTCATCAGTTGCTGGATGTGACGTTGGACCGTACGCCTGCTCAGGCCCATTTGCGAGGCGATCGCCTTGTCCGTGACGCCCGCGACGAGCAGGGAGAGCAGCCGTCGGTCCGTGCTGGAGAGAGAGTCGGCGCCGGACGTCCCGTCGGTGCCGCTGACCGTTCCGGAGTCGTCGACGCGCAGAGGGACGGCGTCGTCCCAGTAGCGTTCGAAGAGCGCGATGAGCGCGGCGAGGAGACTGCTGTCGCGCACGAGGGCCGCGGTGGGTTCCTCGGGGCTGCCGTGCGGACCGCCGGGTACGAGGGGGCAGATGGCGATGGCGCGGTCTGACACGGCGAGCCGCAGGGGCAGATGGGGTACCGCGCGGGCGACTTCGCCGGCTCGTACGCCCTCGATAACGTTGTCCACGGCTCCCTCGTCGTCGAAGAACGCCTTCTCGTAGAGAGCTCGATAACGCACGCCACGGGCCAGGGCTTCGAACTCCGCTTGGTTGCTGCCCGAGGGCATGGCCACGTACTGGGCCTTGCAGAACCACAGCATCTCGTCGCGGGTGTCCGCCTGGATGCGGCGGAGGTGCTGGCGCAGCGCGTCCGCCCCGGTGATCACCTCGATGAGTTCACCGGCGTCGCGTCGGCGCATGGTGTCCCGGTAGGTGTCCAACAGGGCGGTGGCCGTGGAGCGAGCCTGGTCGAGGGCGTCGGCGTTGCGTTTGAGCCGGGGCATGAGGGCCACGTCGGGCGGTGTGGCCCGGTAGAGCCGCGGTGATCCGTCGGTGTGGCTGGCCAGTCCCTTGGCCGTGAGCGCCTCGAGGGTCTGTTCGGCCTCCACGGTGGTGACGTCCGATCGGATCGCGAAGTCACCCGCCGAGGCGTTGCTCATCGTCACCAGGATCCGGTAGGCGGACTCCTCGGCATCGGTGACCCCGGCGGCTTCCAGTGTCACGGTGTTCTCCTCGGTTCCACCCCGTCCATTGGTTGAACACCGTACTGCATCTCTGTGGACGGGCGGCGGGTGCACGGCCACGTCGCTCTGCCGTGCACCCGCCGTCTGCGCTGTTCGCCCTCGCGACTACCCCCGTTGCAGGTAGGCGCGTTCCACTGTCTGTCGGACGCTGTTGCCGAGCCGGTCGCGCGCCGTGACACGCAGGGTCACATACGCGTCGCCGTGGCCGGAGGGCCGGGTGACGGCGGCGCGGAACGCGTTGTGCCCGCGGTCCTTCACGGCCGCACCGCTCCAATGCCTGCCGTCGTCGTAGGACACCTCCACCCGCAGGGACACTCCGCGCGGGGCGGGCTGCCCGTCCTGGGCGCGGACGGCCAGGCCGATGGTGTGTGTGCGCCCGGCTCCCACCGCGTTGTGCGCGTCGACCGGTACGTCGTAGTCGAGTTGCAGCAGGGACAGCGGTGTCGCCGTGGCCGTGGTCGCGGACCGGAAGCCCCAGGAGGTGTCGGTACGCGTCCCGAACGCCCACTCGTCGTCCACGCGCGAGGTCGTCAGGTCCAGCCGGTAGTCGGCCGCGCCCGGGGTCACCTCGAAATCGGTCCAGGCGCTGTCGGCGTCGGCGACCTTCACCCCGTCGCGGTAGAGCGCCGCGGCGGCCGTGTCACCGCCCGGCGCGTCGGCGGCCGTGGCGAATCCGCCCACCCCGCCGCCGCCACCGGCGAGCAGCCGTGACCAGTGGCCCGCCGTGGAGTCGGTGAACTCCGGGATGCGCAGGGCCAGTACGTCTCCGGTCCGTACGGAGGGCGTCGCGGTGCCCTTGGGGATCGATGGGCGCACCACGGCCCCCTGCCAGCGCTCTGCCGGCTGCTGGCCCGCCCGGTAGGTGCGGGGCCTGTCTTTCATGCCCACGGCCAGCGGCATGTCGACGTCGAACGTGGTGGTGTGATGCACCAGGTGCTGCCAGGTCGTGTCGTTCGCGCTGACGTACTCGGTGCGGGCGAAGCCTGTCGGCACGTAGCGGGTGTACTGCAGCCAGGCGGTGTCCTGGTAGGGGCGCCAGGCGAACCGCTGCTCACTGGCCCAGGGTGCTCCTCCGTTGTCGGCGTAGGTGGTCCGCAGCACCGCGCTGTTGCGCTCGGACACCGTGTACACCACGTGCCGAGGTATCTGTTGGGAGGACGTCTGCATGACGTCGTAGAGGTACGGGCTCTTCGCCGTTCCGGTGAATCGGACGGTGGTGGCCGGGTGCTTCTTCAGCCGGTCGAGCAGGGCGGCGCCCGCCGCCTTGCCGATGCGGACGGTCGGCACGGCGTTGCGTTCGCCGTCCGGGCTCCAGCGCGTCCAGGCGATGTCGGCGAAGTGGGTCATCACCAGTCCGCGTACGCCCGCGGCGGCCGCCTGCCGGGCCAACTCCCTTTCGTTCGTGCCCTGTTCGTTGCGGACGATCGCGAGTTTGCCGCGGGCCCTGCTGAAGTCGGGCTTGTCGAACGTGCCCGCGTCCACGGCGGTCAAGGTGGCGCCGCCGGCGTCGAACAGTGGTGAACTCGGCATGTAGTACGGGTTGAGGGCGAGGCCACCGCCCGAGACTTTCGCCTCGATCAGCGGGGCGACCAGCTGCCAGCGCGAGGCGAACTCGAAGGTGCCGTCGGTGACGGCCGCGGTGGGGCTGACGTAGAGCCGCTTGGCGAGGTCGAAGTACATCGTGCCCTGGAGGAGGCTGTGTCCGTCGATCTGCCGGTAGGTCTGGTAGTCGAGGATGCCGCGCTGTTCGGCGGGCCGGGGTGTGCGGATGTCGACCCGGGTGGTCTTACGGGCGTCCAGGGTGACCGCCATGTCCTTGGTGACCTTCACCTCCGGCAGGACGACCTGGCGCAGTTCCTGTCCGTCGTCGGCCGTGTCCAGGCTGGAGTAGTCGAGTTGGTAGGTCCCTTCCTCGACTTCGGCGACGGCCGGCTCGGTGCTGACGTAGCCGACGAATCCGTCCGGGCCCCAGATGGTGGGCAGCGCCTGGACGCGCTTGCCGGTGTGGTCGTAGGTGGTGACGGTGAGCTTGTGGACGGGGCCGTGCACCACGATGCTGACCGTGGTGTGGACCTTGACCGCGCCGTCGCTCGTGGCGGCGGTGACATAGCCGTAGTAGTCGCCCCGGCCGGCCAGGGAGGGGTCGACCGTCAGTGGCACGTCCACTGTGGCGCCGGCGGCGATCCGCACCGTGTCGGAGCCGAGTCGCAGCGCACCGGCGGCGAGGTCCCGGCCGCCGCTGGTCGCCAGGTGCGCGGCGAGGGCGAGGGTGACTTCCTTGTCCGAGGTGTTGGTGTAGCGGACGGTGGCCGTGCGCGGGGCGCTGTTGTCGCCGCCGGTCCCGTAGGGCCCGAGGGCCACGCTCCCGGTGGCGGTGACCGGTCCGAGAGCCGCCGCGGCCACGTCGATGCGGCCGCCGCCCTCCTCGGTCACCTGCTGTCCCTCGACGGTGTGCGCCGTGCTGATGAGCGCGTCCTTGAGCTGCTGTCCGCTCCAGGTGGGATGCGCCTGGGCGAGCAGCGCGGCGGCGCCCGTCACATGCGGGGTGGCCATCGACGTACCGGAGGCCGCCACGTAGTACTGGTCCACCGGGTCGCCCATGGTGGTGCCCGCAGCGCGTGCCGCCACGATGCCCACGCCCGGCGCGGTGACGTCGGGCTTGACCACGCGGTCACCGTGGCGCGGACCGCGGCTGGAGAACGCGGCGAGTGAGTCGTCCCGGTCCACCGCGCCCACGGTCAGTGCGGCGTCCGCGGCGCCGGGCGATCCGATGGTTTCCTGGCCCTGCTCTCCGCTGTTGCCGGCCGCCACCACGAACAGGGCGCCGCTGGAGCTGCTGAGTTCGTCGACGGCGAGGCTCATGGGGTCGGTGCCGTCGCTCACCTCGTCCGAGCCCAGGCTCATGTTGACGACCTTGGCGCCCTCGGAGGCGGCCCACTCCATGCCGTCGATGACCTGCGACTCGGTTCCGTAGCCGTCGTCCCCCAGGACCTTGCCGATCAGCAGGTCGGCGCCCGGGGCCACCCCCTTGCGGAGGCCACCGGACGCGGCGCCGGTCCCGCCGACCGTGGAGGCGACGTGGGTGCCGTGGCCGAAGACGTCACCGGTGCCGGAGCTGCCGGAGAAGTCCTTCGCCTCGCTGATGCGTCCGGCCAGGTCCGGGTGGGTCTGGTCGACACCGGTGTCGAGGACCGCCACCTTGACGGACCTGCCGTCGTACCCGGCCTTCCAGACCGCCGGGGCGTTGATCTGTGCGGTGCTGCGGTCGAGGGCGGCGTCCACCCGGCCGTCCAGCCAGATCCTGGGCGTGGCGGCCACACGCGTGGCGCTCACCGTGTCCGGGGCGGGCGCGAGTTGTTTCCAGAACCGGCCCAGGTCGTCGTCGGAGATCCGGACCGCCTGTGCGTCGATGCTGTCCAGGCCCCGGGCGGGCGCGTCGCCCTCGGTCAGTGTGGTGAGCCTGCGTACCGCGGAGGCCGGGACGCCGTCCGGTCGACCGATGATCAGGGGGAGGGTGTCGGTGTGCGCCGCGTCGTACTTCTGCTTGATGAGCGCGCTGACGTTGAACAGCTGCCGGTCCAGGCGCCCGGCGGAGACCAGTTCCTGGGCGTCGGAGGGCATGACCGTGAGGTCGCCGTCCTGTTCCACGGTCCGGAACAGGACGCCGCTTCTGCCACTGCCGGGCTCGACGGCGGCGATCCGCTTGCCGTCGGTGTCCGTTGTGACGGTGACACGGTCGCCCGTGATCAGCCGTACGGTGGCGCCGGCGCCGGGCGAGGTTCCCGCCGAGGCAGCCGTAGCCGCTGTTGCCGTCGTGGTCGTCCCGGCCGTACCGGGCACACCAGCGGCACCGGCCGCCGATGGCACGCCGCCGGCGGTCAGCGCCAGGCCGGCCGATATCACCGCCGCGAGGCGGATCCGTCTCATCTGGTCAGCACCTTTCCATGCATGGTTGTGCGCGCGAGGAGATCTTCATGTGGGTGCTGCACAGAATCCGCCGCCGCCGGACGTGATGTCACCGCTTCCCGATGGCGCGGATGGGACATGTCGCAACCGCGCCACCCCGCGGACTCCGCGCACATGGGGCGGGAGCGCGGAAACCGCCTGCCACCATGGGCATAGTCGGCATGGCGCTGACGTTCGACTGTTCAACAGAGATCATCGCGAACGTTGGAGGAGCCCCGTGCCACTGCCCTCACACCCCTTGCGGAAGCTGGGCTTCCTGACCATCGGGTTGTTCGACGAGGCCGACCCACGGCGGGGTCACGAGTCGACCCTGGAGATCATCGAGCTCGGTGAGCGGCTGGGATTCGACAGCGCGTGGGTGCGACACCGCCATCTGCAGTACGGGATCTCCTCCCCCGTCGCGGTCCTGGCCGCCGCCTCGCAGCGCACCAGGCGGATCGAGCTGGGGACGGCGGTCATCCCGGCGGGGTGGGAGAACCCGCTGCGGCTGGCCGAGGACCTTGCCACGGTCGACATCCTGTCCGGGGGCCGTCTCAACCCGGGCGTCAGCGTCGGCCCGCCGATGCACTACGACCAGGTCAAGCAGGCCCTCTACCCCGATACCGGCGACGCCGAGGATTTCAGTTACGCCCGCGTGGAACGGCTGCTGGATTTCGTGCGCGGCAAGCCGGCGACCGACTTCAGCGGGATCGAGGGCTTCGAGGTGTTCTCCGACCGCGTCCAGCCGCACGCCGCGGGCCTCGGCCGGCGCATGTGGTACGGCGGTGGCAGCCTGCGCTCCGCGCAGTGGGCGGGCGAGCACGGGATGAACCTGCTGACCAGCAGTGTCGTCAAGGCGGAGGAGTCCGAGGACTTCGCCGAGATCCAGCGGTCGCACATCCGGACCTTCCGCGCCCACCACCCCGACGGCGACCGTGCCCGGGTCTCCCAGGGCCTCGTCGTCATCCCCACCGACAGCGCCTCACCCGAGCAACGCGAGAAGTACGAGGAGTACGCCCTGAAGCGCACTCCTCGTACCGCGACTCCGCAGGGTCCGGCCCGGATGATGTTCGCGCCCGATCTCGTCGGCACCTCCGAGGAGATCGCCGAACGGCTGTACGCCCACGCCGCGTTCCGGGAGGTCGACGAGGTCGCGTTCGCGCTGCCGTTCACCTTCGGGCACGAGGACTACGTGCAGATCCTCACCGACATCGCCACCCGGCTCGGTCCTGCACTCGGGTGGCAGCCGGCCGCCTGAGCGCGGCGCCGGGGCCTCAGCCCTGCTGGAACAGCTCCGGGGGCAGGGGCTTGAGCAGGGCGTACAGGTCGTCGGTGATGGGACGGTCCCAGGCGGCGATGGTCACCAGGACGTTGTCGTCGCGGTCGAACTGCACGCAGGAGATGCGGGTCTCGGAGAGCTTGAGACGGCGCACGATGAGGAGACCGTCACCTTGCATCACCGGGATGTCCTCGGTCCCGGTGACGGTGACCTCCTCGTCGTTCTCCAGCGCCAGCAGCAGCTGGGCCACCTCGAAGGGGATCTCGTCCCCGGCGACCTCACGGGCCGGGGAGCCCTCGGGCAGATTGCCGATGATCATCGCGGGGCCGCGGCCGCCGAACAGGTCGTAGCGCAGGAAGACACCCTGGCAACTGCCGTCGGGGGCGGGCAGCAGGCCCGCGCCGAGATTGCCCGGCCAGTCACCCGGATCCATGGCCAGAACGTCGAAGTCGGGCCCGGCGGGCGTGGCGCTGCGGCGGCGGAGGAAGGACATGCCGCAATGGTACGTGCCCGGACGTGAACCGGGCCTTGGGGGCGTCCCGCGTGCGCGGCTTCCGGACCGCTCGTACTTGGCTTCCGGACCGGTTGTACGTGGTTGCCGGACCGGTTGTACGTGGTTGCCGGACCGGCCCGCAATGGTTTCCGGACCGGTCGCGCGTGGTTTCCGGACCGGTCGCGCGTGGCTACCGGACCGTTTGCTGGCCCAGTGCCGCCGCGAGTCCCGTACGGTCCGTGCCCACCTTCCGGTAGACCGCCGAGAGCAGGCGGACGACGGCCGGTTCGTCGGTCCCCAGCTCCTCGGCGACCTCGGTCGTGGTGCGGCCCCGGGCGGTGAGCGCGGCGGCCGTGCGCTCACGTGCGGTGAGGGTGTCCGTCTCGGTGCTGTGCAGGCGGCGCGGGCGCAGTCCGGCGGCGGCAAGCTCGGCGCGGGCCTCGTCGCCGAGGCCGTCGGCGCCGCACTGCATGGCCGCGTCCAGTCCTCGGTAGAGGTGTTCTGCGGCCTCCTTGGGAGAGCCCGAGCGGCGCAGTTCGGTGCCCAGGGCGACCAGCGCGCAGGCCAGTTCGTAGGCGGCCGGGGAGCGCTCCAGATGGCTGACGGACTCTTCGAGGAGCTTGACGCGGGTCGAGCCGGAGGAGACGTCGGCGGCGGCCCGCAGCGCCTGTCCGACGGCCGAGGGGGCTCCGAACTGGCGGGCGCGGTGCACCGCTTCGAGTGCCGTGGCGACGGCGCGTTCCGGCGCGTCGTGGCTTTCGGCGCGGGCGAGGTGGAGCTGCCAGGGGCACCAGGAGGGGTTGCGGATGCCGCGTGGGTCCAGGCGGCGCCCGGCCGCTTCGAGCTCGGCGGCGGCTTCCTTGGTGAGGCCGCGGGCGAGCAGCAGTTCGCCGTGCACGGTCTGGACGTCGGGGAAGGTGACGGCGGCCGGGAAGGGCGCGCCGAACGCGTGGTCCTCGCCGATCTGGGCGGCCTCGGTGACGCGGCCGCGGGCGAGCAGGATCTCGATGATGACGCCCACGGCGTACCAGTGGACGGGGGTGCCGGCGCCCACGCGTTCGGCGAGCCTGAGGCCCGCGCGGGCGAAGTCCTCGGCCTCGGCGAGTCGGCCGCGGCGGTAGCGGACGTAGGCGAGAAGGGTGTAGCCGAAGGAGAGGTGGGCGCCGTGCCAGCCCTGGGACTCGAAGTCGGCGATCCCGGCGGCGAACAGTTCCTCGGTGCGGCCCGGGCGGTCGGCGTACATGAAGGTGAGGGCGACCAGGACGGGCACCTCGAAGCCGCGGTCGGCCTCGGCCCAGCGGATCCCTCCGGCGAGGGCGCGTTCGGCGTGGTGAAGCGCGACGTGGGCCGGCTCGCCGCGCAGGGTTGCGTCCCAGGCGCGCAGGCCGATGACATAGCGCTCGGTGAGGTCGCGGCCGGTGAGCCGGTCGGCGAGGCGGGTCAGGCGGCGGGAGCGGGCCGGGGAGTCGGGTTCGTCGGCGCGGAAGGCGTCCCACATGAACTGTTCGGACTGCATGCGCAGCCGGACCCGGGCGTCGCCGGTCACGCGGATCTCACGGGCGAGCGTCTCGGAGGCCTCGGCGAGCCGGTCGCTGTGGGCGAGGACCTGGGAGAGCCGGTAGACGATGTTGTGGCGCAGCTCCGGGTCGGTGATGGGTTCTTCCAGGGCGGCCCGGAGGTGGTTGACGGTGGTCGCCGGTTCGGTGAGCAGGGAGGCGCAGCCCAGTTCGTGGAGGACCGCGGCCCGCTCCTTGAGGGGCGGCGGTTCACGCAGGGCCCGGGCGAGGTAGCGGCGGGCGGCGTCGGGGGCTCCGGCGCGCTGGGTCTCGCGGGCGGCGGCGCGCAGTTGCTGGACGACCCAGTTGTCGCCCTCGGGGTGGGTCTCCATGAGGTGGCGGGCGGCGGCGGAGGGGCCGAGCCCTTCGTCGATGACGCACCAGGCGGCCTGGCCGTGCAGGGCCACGCGGACGCCGCTGGGGATGGCGCGGTAGACGGCGGTGGCGATGAGGGGGTGGACGAACTCCAGGGTGTCGGCGCCGGCGAGGATTCGGGCGCCGCGCAGGGCGTCCGCGGCGTCGGCGGCCTCCTCGGAGCCGAGTCCGGCGACGGCGGCGGCCAGGGTCGGCGGGATCTCGGTGCCGAGGACGGCGCAGGCCCAGGCGAAGCGGACGGTGGAGGTGCCCAGGCGTTCGAGGCGGGCGATCAGGCCGCTGCCCTTGACGGCGGCGGCGAGGTCGCGCAGCAGGTGCGCCCCTTCCTCGGTCGGGACCAGTCCGCGGTCGCGGACCTTCGCGGTCAGCTCCACCGCCTCGAAGGGGTTGCCCGCGGTGACCGCCCAGCATTCGCGGCAGAACACGTCGTCCGCCCCGGTGCCGAGGTCCTCGCGGACGAGTCCGGCGACGGCGGCGGCGCTGAGCGGTTCGAGGTCGAGAGGGCGCTGGCCCGCGCGTCCGGGAAGGCCCCTGAACGCCTCGGCGTGGTCGGGGAGTTCGTCGGGCCGGTAGGCGACGGTCAGCAGCAGCGGCAGTTCCTCCGCGCGTGGTGCGAAGGCGGCGAGCCAGCTCAGTGACTCGGGGTCGGCCCAGTGCGCGTCGTCGAGAACGAGCACCATCGGGGCGCGCTGCACTGCGAGGTGGGTGAGCACCCAGTCGAGGCCGTCGCGCAGGCCCTGCTGATCGGGCGCGGCGCCCTCGGACGGGGCGCACAGGCCGAGCGCGGGACCGACGATCGCGTACCAACTCCCCAGCTGGGCGCGGATTTCCGCCTCCGGGGACCCGGCGAACTGCGGTTGCAGGAGCTGGCGGGCGACGTGGAAGGCGACGCCCTGTTCCTGGTCGCCGCCGCGCGCGGACAGGACGGTGCAACCCCGGGCGGCGGCGCGGCGGCGCACCTCGGCAAGGAGGGTGGTCTTGCCGATTCCGGCACGTCCGGCGAAGGCGAGAAGCGCGCCGCGGGGCCGCTCGGGTGCTTCGGTTCCGTCCTCGCGCAGACCGGTGAGCTCGTTCAACGCCTCCTCGGCGGCGGCGAGTTCACCCTCCCGTTCGAAAAGTGTCCTTCTGTTGCGTACACCGCGCTGTCCCATGATCCCACCCCCTGGCCACGGTGGTGTGGTCCGCGCGGGGAGCGGATGCGTACCGTGACCTCCAGGGACCTCAGCGTACGCTCGTAGCGCCTCGTGGGGAGCCCTTCCGCCGCTACCGGCGCGGGCTTCGGCCGACCGACCGGTTTCTTCGGTCAGTCCCCCACGGCCTGCGCGGATTTCCTGTGCCGTTCGTGATGGCGGGCGACGCGGGCGCGGTTCCCGCACGAGGGTCTGCACCACTCCTGCCGCGGATGCTCCTTGATGAAGTAGCGCACGCAGCGCGGCGCGTGGCAGGCGTGCAGCCGCGACCGGTCCGGGCTCGCGAGGAAGGCGAGGGCGGCGCGGGCGAGCAGTGCCGGGAGGGGAACTGCGCCGCTCGAGGGCTGCTGGCGCACGACGGGTTCGGCGCCGTCGTCCCAGGTGAGGACGGGGACGGTCGGTGCGAGGGCGGCGGCGGTGTTGAGACGCAGTACCGCCTGCGGTACGGGCAGCAGCCGGGCGGCGTCGGCCGGGCTGGGGTCGCCGGGGCGCACGGCGCGGGCGAACAGGGCGCGGACCGCGGCGCGCAGGTCGCGTACGGCGGCGAGCGCGGCGGCGTCGGCGATGAAGGTGTCGGCTCCGGGCAGCAGGTCGGCGTGTCCTCGCACCCAGGCGGTGAGTCCGCCGGGTTCCGTGAGGTCGTCTGCCACTCCGCCCTGTCCGTCGTGCCGGATGGTCAGGGCGAGGTCCAGGGCAAGCCGGGTGTCCACGTCGTTCGATTCCGCCATGGCGTTAATGATAGGCAGGCGTGCACCCATTAGCCGTACGGGGCGACCGCCCCGTGCAGTCGCCCGGGTCCGCCGTGCCGTTCAGTCGCCCGGCGCCATCGCGCCGTTCACGGGTCACCCGCCCCCAAAGAGAAGCCTCGTCCTGGGACCGGACCCCGGATGGGGCACCGGCCCCGGGACGGGACCCACGTCGCGTATCCCCTCCTTGCACGGGGCGTCGGCTCGAAGCCCCGACGTCAGGTCGGGTCGGGTCGGCTCAGGTCAGGTCGAACTCTCCCTCGCGGGCGCCCGACACGAACGCGCCCCACTCGGCCGGTGTGAAGATCAAGGAAGGGCTCGCGGGACGGCCACTGTTGCGCATCGCGATGAAGCCCTCGACAAAAGCGATCTGGACGTCTCCCCGCCCTCGGCTGCTGGACTGCCATTCGGCGTTGCTGAGGTCCAGCTCAGGCTTGTCCCACCCCGCCAGCGGGTGCTGCTCGATGGTGCTCTCGGCCACGTCCGTGCTCCTCCCGGTTCGTCGTCCGCCGCCAGCCTAGCGATCGGTTCCGGCGGCGGACAGGCCACGTGAGGGGGACGCTGTCAGGAGGTGGGCGGCTCGGCCCCGACCAGCCACATCGAGAAGAACTGGGATCCCCCTCCATAGGCGTGCCCCAGCACCCTGCTAGCCCCGTCCACCTGGTGTTCTCCCGCCTGACCGCGCACCTGAAGTGCCGCTTCCGCGAAGCGGATCATGCCGGAGGCGCCGATCGGATTGGTGGAGAGGACACCGCCCGACATGTTGACGGGCAGGTCCCCGTCAAGCTCGGTCACACCGGATTCGGTGAGCTTCCAGCCCTCGCCCTCCTCGGCGAAACCGAGGTTCTCCAGCCACATGGGCTCGTACCAGGAGAAGGGCACGTACATCTCCACGGCGTCGATGTCACGGCGCGGGTCCGCGATGCCCGCCTGCCGGTACACGTCGGCCGCGCAGTCCTTGCCCGCCTGCGGCGACACGCAGTCCTTGCCCGCGAACAGGGTCGGCTCACTGCGCATCGCACCGCCGTGCAGCCACGCGGGCGGCCTCGGCGAGCGGGCCGCCCCCGCCCGGTCGGTGAGGATCATCGCGCAGGCGCCGTCCGAGGACGGGCAGGTCTCCGAGTAGCGGATCGGGTCCCACAGCATGGGCGAGGCCTGCACCTTCTCCAGCGTGATGTCGTGCTCGTGGAGATGGGCGTACGGGTTCTTCAACGCGTTGCGGCGGTCCTTGTACGCGACCAGCGAGCCGACGGTGTCGGGCGCGCCGGTGCGCCGCATGTACGCCCGTACGTGCGGCGCGAAGAAGCCGCCCGCGCCGGCCAGCAGCGGCTGCTGGAAGGGGATCGGCAGGGAAAGGCCCCACATGGCGTTCGACTCGGACTGCTTCTCGTAGGCCAGGGTCAGGACGGTGCCGTGGACGCGGCCCGCGATCAGGTTCGTCGCGACCAGGGCCGTGGATCCGCCGACGGAACCCGCCGTGTGCACCCGCAGCATGGGCTTGCCGACCGCGCCGAGCGCGTCGGCGAGGTACAGCTCCGGCATCATGACGCCCTCGAAGAAGTCGGGCGCCTTGCCGATGACCACGGCGTCGATGTCGGCCCACGTCAACGCGGCGTCGGCGAGCGCCCGCCCGGCGGCCTCGCGGACGAGTCCCGCGATGGACACGTCCCGTCGGGCCGCCACGTGCTTGGTCTGGCCTATGCCTACGACGGCCACGGGCTCCTTGCTCATCGGGGATCCCCTTCGAGTACGGCGACCAGGTTCTGCTGGAGGCAGGGCCCGGAGGTGGCGTGGGCGAGCGCCCGGTCGGACTCGCCCCGGTGGACGCGGGCGGCGGCCTCACCGATGCGGATGAGCCCGGCGGCCATGATCGGGTTGGCGGCGAGCGCTCCGCCGGACGGATTGACGCGCACCTCCTCGCCCAGCCGAAGCGCCTTGCGCAGGACCACCTCCTGGGAGGTGAAGGGCGCGTGCAACTCGGCTGTGTCGACGGGCCGTTCGAAGGCTCCGGCCCGCTCGGCGGCGAGGCGGGTCGACGGCGAGTCAGTCAGGTCGCGCACCCCGAGGCCGTGCGCCTCGATGCGGTGGTCGATGCCCCGGATCCAGGCGGGCCGCTCGCACAGCTCTCGGGCCCGCTCCCCCGCCGCGAGGATCACGGCGGCGGCACCGTCGCCGACGGGCGGGCAGTCGCCGACGCGCAGGGGCCGTACGAGGTACTCACCCTGGTCCACCGAACCCCGAAGCTGCGCATGGGAGTTGGTGACGGCCGAAGCGCGGCTGCGGGACGCCACCCCCGCGAGCGCGGGCTCGCCGGTCTCGCCAGCGTCGATGAGCGCCTGCGCCTGAAGGGCCGCGAGGGCTACGGAGTCGGGCCACAGGGGCGCGACGTAGTACGGGTCGAGCTGCCGGGTCAGAACGTCCCGTACGGATCCGGGTGACGACTTCCCGTACCCGTACACCAGCGCGGTGTCGGCGTCCCCGGTGAGCAGTTTCGTCCACGCCTCGTACAGCGCCCAGGCCCCGTCCATCTCCACGTGCGACTCGGAGATCGGCGGCCAGGCGCCCACCCCGTCGAGGGCCATGGTGAAGGAGAAGGCGCGGCCCGCGAGGTAGTCGGTCGAACCGGAGCAGGTGAAACCGATGTCGCTGGTCTTCAGCCCGGTCTGGTCGAGGACGGCGTGCAGGACCGGGATGAGCATCTCCACCTCGGAGAGCTCGTCGGTGGTGCGCAGATGGTCGCTCTGCGCGAAGGCGACGACGGCGATGTCCCTGATGGGCGGCATCTACAACAGCTCCTTGTACGTGTCGTACTCGGCGTCCGGTTCGCCGGTGGGCCGGTAGTGGTCGGGATGGCGGCCGCCCTCCGTCCACACCGGCTCCACCCGCAGCCCCATGCGCACCTGGTCGTAGGGGATGCCGCCGATCCGGCCGTGCAACGCGAGGTCGGCGCCGTCGAGGGCGATGTGCGCGTAGACGTACGGCACTTCGATGTCGAGGTTCCTGGCCTTGATGTTGACGATGCAGTACGTGGTCACGGTGCCGCGCGGGCCCACCTCCACCTGCTCCGACGTCACGACACCGCAGGTGGGGCAGGCGCCCCTCGGCGGGACGTACACCTTGTGGCAGGACGGGCAGCGCTCGCCCACGGTGCGCCGCGAGGAGAGGCCGGCGATGTAGGCGGACTGGGCGCGGCCGGGCGAGTAGACGTAGTCGAGGCGCGCGGGGGCGACGATGCCGGTGACCATGTCCTCGAACCGCCCGTCGTGACCCGCGATCTCCGGGCGGTCTCCGTCGTACGGCTCGAAACAGGCGATGTCGGTGATGGCGCCGGCGCGCTGCGCCGCCCAGCGGACACGCACGCGCATACCGGTGCGTACGGCGTCGGGGTCCGGTGCGTCCAGGGCGTGCAGGAGGGCGGTGTCGGCGCCGTCGAGCCGGACCAGGACCCAGGCGAAGGGGGTGTCGAGGGGCTGGCCCCGACGGGGTTCGTGGTTCCAGGCCCAGGTGGTGACGGTCCCGGTGGGGGCGACCTCGACGAGCTCGCCCAGGTCCTCCGCGGTGACGGGGTCGTACTCGACGGGCGGGACGAGCGTCCGGCCGTCGGCGGTCTTCACACCGAGGACGACACGCTCACGCAGCCCGGTGAGAAACGCGCTCTGGACGGGGCCGAGCGAACGGGTGAAGGGGAACTCGACGACGAGGGGGGCTTTGAGGACTTCGGGCATCCCGGTTGTCTCCTTACGGGAGGGGGATCGTGCGCGTCACGACTCCGTCGGCGGGAGGGGACGATCGAGCACGTGGTGACTCCGTCGGGGGGGGAGAGGGAGGATCGAGCACGTGGAGACTCCGTCGGGCGGAAAGGGAGGATCGAGCACGTGGAGACTCCGTCGGGCGGAAAGGGAGGATCGAGCACGTGGAGACTCCGTCGGGCGGAGAGGGAGGATCGAGCACGTGGTGACTCCGTCGGGGGAAGGAGATGATCGAGCACGCCCCCCGAAGGCAGAACCACGGGCCCTCGGGTCTCCCCCTCCCGGCCGCAGAAGGCCACTGTCACGCCCGTCCCGGCCCCACTCACCGTCACGACCCCGTACGTCACGCGCGCCGATAGACGGGTGGGCGCTTCTCGGTGAAGGCTCGGGAGCCTTCCTTCGCGTCGGCGGTGTCGAAGATCGGCCAGCCGCGGGCCAGCTCGGCCGCGAGGCCCTCCGTCTCCGTCATCTCGGCGGTCTCGTACACGGACGCCTTGACCGCCTCGACGGCCAGCGGACCGCAGGCGTTGATCTGTTCGGCGATCTCGAGGGCCTTCTGCCGCGCCGTCCCGTCGGGCACGACGTGCCCGACCAGGCCGATCCCGGCGGCCTCCCGGGCCGAGTACGGACGCCCCGTGAGGAGCATCTCCAGGGCGTGCGTGCGTGGGATCTGGCGTTGCAGACGGACCGTGGAGCCGCCGATCGGGAACAGCCCGCGCTTGACCTCGAAGAGCCCGAAGGTCGCCGACTCGCCCGCGACCCGGATGTCGGTGCCCTGGAGGATCTCGGTACCCCCCGCGACACAGTGGCCCTCGACTGCGGCGATCACCGGTTTGCGGGGGCGATGGTGGCGCAGCATCGCCTTCCAGTGCAGATCGGGGTCGGCCTTCAGCCGGTCCCGGTACTGCTGGCCCTCCATGCCCCGCCCCGCCAGCGCCTTGAGGTCCATGCCGGCGCAGAAGGCGTCCCCCGCACCGGTGAGCACGATCGAGCGGACCGCGTCGTCCTCGTCGGCCTCGATCCAGCCGTCGTACAGACCGACGAGCATCGGCAGCGAGAGCGCGTTCTTGGCCTCGGGCCTGTTGAGCGTGAGCACCAGTGTGGCGCCTTCGCGCTGCACGGTGAGGTGTTCCGTACCACCCATTGCCGTCCTCCCGTCAGACAGGCTCTCTGGAACGAGAACAGGTTGCAGTAGGCGCGGGACCAGTACAAGAGTTTTCTGACAGACAGTCAGATTTCTTCTGCGCGAGCCCTTCCCACTTGTGGCGGGCTTTGCTCTGATGGCCGTCGAGCCGAGGGGCGGACCCGGACGCACGACGTCAGGAGGAGCGGTGGAGTACAACCTTGCCGACCTGTTCGAGTCGGTCGTCGACGTGGTTCCGGGCCGCGAGGCGCTCGTGTACATCGACCATCCGGGCACGGGCGCCGAGCGCCGTCTGACGTACGCGCAACTCGACTCGGCGGCGAATCGCATCGCCCATCACCTGATCGACAGCGGCATCCGCCCCGGCGAACACCTCGGACTGCACCTCTACAACGGCGTCGAGTACGTGCAGACCGTGCTGGGCTGCCTGAAGGCACGGATCGTGCCGGTCAACGTCAACTACCGCTACGTGGAAGAGGAGTTGGTCTACCTCTACCGGGACGCGGATCTGGTGGCGCTGGTCTTCGACACAGAGTTCACCGACCGGGTGGCGGCGGCACTGCCGCGGGCCTCGGCGCTGCGGCATCTCCTGCGAGTGGGGAGCGAGGCGACCGGCAGGGCCTCCTTGACCGCCGTGGACTTCGCCGAGGCCGAGGCCGCCGGATCCCCCGAACGGGGTTTCCCGCCGCGCTCGGCGGACGACCAGTTCATCATCTACACCGGCGGCACCACGGGCATGCCCAAGGGTGTGATGTGGCGTCAGGAGGACCTGTTCTTCTCCGGACTGGGCGGCGGGGCCCCGACGGGCGAGCCGGTCAAGAAGCCGGAGGAGCTCGCCGCGCGGGTGGCGGCCGGCGGTGAGGGCATCACCTTCTTCCCCACTCCCCCGCTGATGCACGGCACCTCGACACTGACGGCGTTCATCGGGTTCAACTTCGGCCAACGGGTGGTGATCCACCGCAAGTTCGTGCCCGAAGAGGTCCTGCGGACGGTGGAGAAGGAGAAAATCACCAGCATGTCGCTGGTCGGCGACGCGATGCTGCGCCCGCTGATCGACGCGCTGCGGGGGCCGATGAAGGGCACGGACTGCTCCTCGATGTTCAGCGTGTCCTCGTCCGGCGCGATCATGTCGGAGACGGTGCGTGAGCAGTTCCAGTCACTGGTCCCGAACGTGATGCTGCTCAACAACTACGGCTCCTCGGAGTCCGGCTTCAACGGCACCGCGACCGCGGACTCGGGGGCCGGCAAGGGTTTCCGGCTGCGGGTCAACTCCCGTACGCAGGTGGTGGATCCGGCCACGTACGAGCCGGTCGCCGTCGGCGAGCCCGGCCGGGTCGCACAGCGCGGCCATGTGCCCCTCGGCTACTACAACGACCCGAAGAAGACCGCCGAGACCTTCTTCCAGAAGGACGGCGAGCGGTGGGTGCTGCTCGGCGACATGGCGACGGTCGACGAGGAGGGCATCGTCACCGTCCTCGGCCGCGGCTCCCAGTGCATCAACACCGGTGGCGAGAAGGTCTATCCGGAGGAGGTCGAGCAGGCCCTGAAGTCCCATCCGGACGTGTACGACGCGCTGGTCGCCGGGGTGCCGGACGAGAAGTGGGGCAACCACGTGGCGGCGGTCGTCCAGCTCCGCGAGGGCGCGGGCAGGCCCTCGCTGGAGGACATCCAGACCCACTGCCGGGGCCACCTGGCGGGCTACAAGATCCCCCGCCAGCTCGTCATCACCGACACCATCCAGCGCTCGCCCAGCGGCAAGGCGGACTACCGGTGGGCGCGCTCGGTGGCGACGGAGACAGCCCGCTGACGCACGCGGTACAACCGCCGCCGCACGCCGAGCCCGTCACGGGGCGGCCGGTGACCGTCGAACGCGACGGTCGCCGGCCGTCATCGCCAGGGCGCTCTACCCCTGGACGGTTTCGGCCCGTGCGTCCGTGAAGCGGTCCCTCAGCTCGCGTTTGAGGATCTTTCCGCTGGCGTTGCGCGGCAGTTCGTCCACGAAGAGGACCTGCTTGGGCGCCTTGAAGGCGGCGAGCTTCTCGCGTGCGTGGGCGAGGAGTTCGGCCTCGGTGACCTCGGTGCGGGCGACGACGACCGCCGTGACCGCCTCGATCCACCGCTCGTCGGGGAGCCCGATCACGGCCACCTCGGCGACGGCGTCGTGGGTGTAGAGCGCGTCCTCGACCTGGCGTGAGGCGACCAGTACACCACCGGAGTTGATGACGTCCTTCACCCGGTCGACGACGGTGAAGTAGCCCTCCTCGTCGCGCACGGCAAGGTCCCCGGAGTGGAACCAGCCGTCACGGAAGGCCTCCGCGGTCTCCTCCGGCTTTTTCCAGTAGCCCTCGCACAACTGCGGTGAGCGGTAGACGATTTCGCCCCGTTCCCCGTCGGGCACGTCCTTGCCGGACCCGTCGACGACCCGCGCCTCGACGAACAGCACCGGCCGGCCGCAGGAGTCCATCCGCCCCTTGTGCTCGTGGGGTCCCAGGACCATGGCCAGCGGTCCGATCTCGCTCTGGCCGAAGCAGTTGTAGAACGCCAGCTTCGGCAGCCGCTCCCGCAGCCGTTCCAGAACCGGCACCGGCATGATCGACGCCCCGTAGTACGCCTTGCGCAGTCCGCTCAGGTCTCGGGTGGCGAAGTCGGGACGGTTGGACAGTCCGATCCAGACGGTGGGCGGCGCGAACAGGCTGTCCGCGTGTCCGGCCTCGACCAGGTCGAGGATCTGCCCGGCGTCGGGCGCGTCGAGGATGACGTTCACGGCGCCGACCGCGAGATAGGGCAGCAGGAACACATGCATCTGCGCCGAGTGGTAGAGCGGCAGCGAGTGCACCGGCAGATCGCCGGCCTGCAGATCGAGGGCGGTGATCGCGCTGAGGTACTCGTGCACCAGCGCACGGTGGGTCAGCATGGCACCCTTGGGCAGCGCGGTGGTGCCCGAGGTGTAGAGGAGCTGCGTCAGGTCCTCGCCGCGCGGCTCCGGACCGTCGTACGGCGTGGTCGTGTCGAGTCGCGCGAGCAGCGAGTCGTCGCTGTCTCGCAGGGCGAGAACGCGGGTTCCCACGGGGAGGTTCCCGGCCAGGTCCGGATCGGCCAGGACCAGCCCGCAGCCCGCCTGTCCGACGATGTACGCGAGGTCGTCACCGGTCAGGTTCTGGTTGACCGGCACGTGCACCAGCCCGCCACGCGCACACGCGAGGAAGCCGATCAGGTACGCGTCCGAGTTGTGGCCGTAGGCACCGACACGGTCGCCCGCTGCCAGTCCCGAGGCGCGCAGCACCTGAGCGGCACGGGAGACGGCCTCGTCGAGTTCGGCGTAGGTCCAGGACCGGTCGCGGTAGTGGACCGCGACGCGTTCAGGGGTCCGCCGGGCGCTGCGCCGCAGCACCCCGTCGACCGTGACGCTCCGTCCCGCCGCCACCGTGGGGTTCTGACCCGCCGTCATGACCTGCTCCTTCGTCCGGCTGCTCTGCCGCGATCCTCGTTCCGGCCCGCGAGCGGGGTCAAGCGTCCCGCGCCCTGGCGCGAAGAGGATCGACCCCGCCGTGGAACGTACTGACACCAGGTCACACGTCCGTGGCCGTTGTTACGCTCAACCGCCCCTTCCCTCAATGATGTCGGGAGGCGCGATGCGCATCCAGCCCAGACGGTTCGCCGTCCTGGCCGTCGCACCGCTCACCGCCTCGGCCGCGCTGCCCGCGACCGCCGCGAACGGCCGGGAGCGTCACCACTCTCCGTCCCACCCGTCCTCCGGCGGTCTGTCCGCCGTGATCCGCTACACCGAGTACGGCATTCCGCACATCCTTGCGAAGAACTACGCTGACCTCGGCTTCGGCACCGGCTGGGCGCAGGCCGCCGACCAGGTGTGCACCCTCGCCGACGGGTTCGTGACCGTACGCGGCGAACGCCCCCGCTTCTTCGGTCCCGACGCGGAGCCGGACGGTTCGCTGTCCTCGGCGGCCGAGAACCTCTCCAGCGACCTCTGCTTCCGTGGCGTGCGTGCGACGGGCACCGTGGAGAAGCTGCTCGCGGAGCCCGCGCCGCGGAGTCCGAGCCGCGGTTCCAAGGAGCTGATGCGAGGCCGGGCGGCCGGCGGCTAGACCGAGGTCACCACGGGGGTCCTCGTACATCCAGGCCGTCGGGCGGGACGGCGGCCGCTGCCCGGTCGCCCGTACGCTGCTGACCTACTCCCAGTCGTCGAACCCGAACTCGCCGCACTTCGGCGACCAGACACGGCTGTTCTCCGAGGGGAAGTGGGTCACCTCCCGGTTCTGCGAGAAGGACATCGCGTCCTGACCAGAGCTGCGGGCGATCCGCGTGGGCGAGCACCGCTGACGGCAGCGGGGTGGGGGCCGGCCCGCCGCGGGGGGGGGCCCCCCCCGGCCCCCCCCCCCCCCAGGGCCACCCCCCCCGCCCGCCCCCCCCCCCGG
>NZ_JBEYFS010000047.1:0-9536 GCF_040634475.1 Streptomyces sp. NPDC007095 | reverse complement strand
GACCCGCGTGGGCGAGCACCGCTGACGGCAGCGGGGTGGGCCCCGCCCGCGCGGGCGGGGCCCACCCCGGTCACACCCCGCTCCGATGTCACACCGCTCGCGTACGGCCCTCCCAGTGGGGATCCCGCAGCCGCCGCTTGTACAGCTTCCCGTTCGGGTCGCGCGGCATCGACTCGATGAAGTCGACGCTCTTGGGGCGCTTGTACCCGGCGAGCAGGCGCTCGCAGTGGCGGAGGATGTCGGCGGCGAGGGCCGGGCCGGGCTCATGGCCCGAGGCGGCCTCGACGACGGCCTTGACCTCCTCGCCCCAGTCGTCGTGCGGGATGCCGAAGGCGGCCGCGTCGGCGACGGCGGGGTGGGAGAGCAGCGCGGCCTCGATCTCGGCCGGGTAGATGTTGACCCCACCCGAGATGATCATGTCGATCTTGCGGTCGCGGAGGAAGAGATAGCCGTCCTCGTCAAGACAGCCCAGGTCACCGACGGTGAAGAAGTCGCCGATGCGGTTCTTCTTCGTCTTGCTCTCGTCCTTGTGGTACGAGAATCCGCCGGTGTTCATCTTCATGTAGACGGTGCCGAGTTCACCGGGCGGCAGCCGGTTGCCGTCGTCGTCGAAGACCGCGAGTTCGCTGATGGGCCAGGCCTTGCCGACCGTGCCGGGCTTCTTCAGCCAGTCCTCGGTGGTCGCGAAGGCGCCGCCGCCCTCGCTGGCCGCGTAGTACTCCTCGACGCTGTGGCCCCACCACTCGATCATGGCCCGTTTCACATGGTCCGGGCACGGAGCGGCACCGTGGATGGCGTGCCGCATCGAGGAGACGTCGTAGCGCGCCTTCACCTCGTCGGGGAGTGCCAGCAGCCGGTGGAACTGGGTCGGGACCATGTGGGTGTGGGTGCAGGCGTGGGCGTCGATGACGCGGAGCATCTCCTCGGGCGTCCACTTGTCCATCAGCACCAGACGGTGACCGATGTGCAGGGAAGCGCCCGCGAACTGGAGTACCGCGGTGTGGTAGAGCGGCGAGCAGACCAGGTGCACGTTGTCGTCGTACGGCCTGATGCCGAAGATGCCGAGGAAGCCGCCGAGGTACGACTCCTCGGGGAGCTTGCCGGGGAGCGGGCGCCGGATGCCCCGGGGGCGGCCCGTGGTGCCCGAGGTGTAGTTCATGACCCAGCCGAGGGTGCGGTCGGCGGGCGCCGAGTCGGGCTGTGCGCCGAGGAGTTCGGCATACGGCCTAAAGCCCGCCACCGTGCCCACCGCGTACCGCTGCGCGGCGGGAAGTTTCGCTTCGTCGGCGGCGTGGCGGGCGGCGTCGGCGAACCGTTCGTGGGCGATCAGCACCTTGGCGCCCGAGTCGGAGACGATCCAGGCGATCTCGGGGCCGACGAGGTGGTGGTTGACCGGCACCAGGTACAGGCCCGCCTGGGAGGCGGCGAGGTAGGCGACGAAGAACTCGACGCCGTTGGGCAGGACGACCGCGAAGGCGTCGCCGCGTTCGAGTCCCGCGGCGCGCAGACCGTGGACGAGTTGGTTGGCCGCGGCGTGCAGCCGGCCGGCGGTCCACTCGTCCCCGTCCGGGGTGACCAGGACCGTCCGCCCGGGGTCGGCTGCGGCCTGGGCCCAGAAGCCGTTGGGTGAGGTGCTCATGACTGTTCGCCCCTTCCCGCGATCCGGTTGACGCGGTCGACGGCTCGCTCGAAGCCGCTCGTCAGGTCGTCGAAGACGGCCTGGACACTGCGCTCGCTGTTCATCCGTCCGACGATCTGCCCGACCGGTGTCCCGAGCAGCGGTTCCACCTCGTACTTCTGGATCCGGGAGACCGCCTCGGCCACCAGCAGCCCCTGGAGCGGCATGGGGAGCGTGCCGGGGCCGTTCGGATCGTCCCAGGCGTCGGTCCACTCGGTTCGCAGCTGGCGGGCGGGTTTGCCGGTCAGCGCGCGCGAGCGGACGGTGTCGCCGGACCCGGCGGCGAGCAGCTTGCGGGTCACGGCGGGCGAGTGCATGTCGGCTTCCGTGACGGTCAGCCACAGGGAGCCGAGCCACACGCCCTGGGCTCCGAGGCTGAGGGCGGCGGCCACCTGCTGTCCGCTGCCGATGCCGCCCGCCGCCAGTACGGGCAACGGGTCGACGGCGTCGACGACTTCGGGGGTGAGCACCATCGAGGCGATCTCGCCGGTGTGGCCGCCGGCCTCGTAGCCCTGTGCGACGACGACGTCGATGCCCGCCTCGGCGTGTTTGCGCGCGTGCCGGGCGCTGCCCGCGAGGGCCGCGACGAGCACCCCGCGCTCATGGGCGCGGTCGACGACGTCGGCGGGCGGTGAGCCCAGCGCGTTGGCGAGCAGTTTGATCGGGTAGTCGAAGGCGACGTCGAGCTGGGTGCGGGCGACCTGTTCCATCCAGCCGGTGATGCGCCAGCCGGACGCCTCGCCCTCGGCGAGTTCGGGCACGCCGTACTTGGCGAGGGTGTCCGTGACGTACTGCCGGTGCCCTTCGGGGATCATCGCCTCGACGTCGGCCTCCGTCACCCCCTCGACCTTCTTCGCCGGCATGACGACGTCCAGGCCGTACGGTTTGCCGTCGACGTTCGCCTCGATCCAGTCGAGGTCGCGTTTGAGGTCGTCGGGGGCGGTGTAGCGGACCGCGCCGAGCACCCCGAACCCGCCCGCGCGACTGATGGCCGCGGCGACGGCGGGAAACGGCGTGAAGCCGAAAATGGCGTGCTCGACTCCCAGTCTCTTGCTCAGCTCCGTCTGCATGGCCGCAGAATGCCGCAGTCCTCCGGACGAGGGAAGGCCTTTTCTGATGCTCCGTCAGATTTCTGGCCAGCCCTTCGGCGGAGTTCCGAGCCACACCCCGCTCACCAGCGTCGATGAGGCACCGCCCGTTTCCTGCGACCTGATCCGCCGGACAGGCGCTAGTCGTCCCCGCCCTCCAGTACCGCCATGGCCGCGTTGTGCCCGGGCACTCCGCTCACGCCCCCGCCGCGCACCGCGCCCGCCCCGCACAGCAGGACGTTCGCGTGCCGGGTCTCGACGCCCCAGCGGCCCGTGCCCTCCTGGGCGTACGGGAAGGCGAGGTCGCGGTGGAAGATGTTGCCGCCGGGCAGCCGCAGGTCGCGCTCCAGGTCGAGCGGGGTCTTCGCCTCGATGCAGGGGCGGCCGTCCGCGTCGGTGGCCAGGCAGTCGGCGAGCGGTTCGGCGAGGTGCGCCTCCAGCTGCACCAGCGTCGACTTCAGCAGCTCCGTCCGTACGGCGTCGTTGTCCCGCTCGAACAGCCGGGCGGGCGTGTGGAGGCCGAAGAGGGTGAGGGTCTGGTAGCCCTGCTCGACCAGGTCCTGGCCGAGGATGCTCGGGTCGGTGAGGGAGTGGCAGTAGATCTCGGAGGGCGGCGCGGTGGGCAGCTCGCCGGACGCGGCCTGCGCGTGGGCGGTCGCCAACTGCTCGTAGCCCTCGGCGATGTGGAAGGTGCCGGCGAACGCCTCGCGCGGGTCGACGGAGGTGTCGCGCAGCCTCGGCAGCCGCTTGAGCAACATGTTGACCTTCAGCTGGGCGCCCTCGGCGGGGGTGGGCGGTTCGTCGCCGGTGAGGTGCGCGAGTTCCTGCGGCGAGGCGTTCACGAGGACGTGCCGGGCCGGAACGACGCCCTCGCCGTCCGCGGTGCGGTAGGTGACCTCGGCGGCCCGCCCGTCGGTCTCGATGCGCACCGCCTCGTGGCCGGTGACGATCACCGCGCCCGCGGCGCGCGCCGCCGCGGCGATCGCGTCGGTGAGGGCGCCCATGCCGCCGACCGGCACGTCCCAGGCGCCGGTGCCGCCGCCGATCACGTGGTAGAGGAAGCAGCGGTTCTGGCGCAGGGACGGGTCGTGGGCGTCCGCGAAGGTCCCGATGAGCGCGTCGGTGAGGACCACACCGCGTACGAGGTCGTCGGTGAAGTTCTCCTCCACGGCGACACCGACCGGCTCCTCGAAGAGGACCCGCCAGGCCTCCTCGTGGTCGATGCGGGCGCGGAGTTCCTCGCGGGTGGGGAGCGGTTCGGTGAGCGTCGGGAAGACCTGCTGGGCGACATGGCCGGTCATGCCGTAGAAGCGCTGCCAGGCCTCGTACTCGCGGTCCGAGCCGGTCAGACGCGCGAAGGCCTCGCGGGTGCGGCGCTCGCCACCGCCGACGAGCAGGCCGGTGGGCCGGCCGTCGCGTTCGACCGGTGTGTACGAGGACACGGTGCGGCCACGCACGCGGAAGTCGAGGCTCAGATCCCGCACGATCTTCCGGGGCAGCAGGCTGACCAGGTAGGAGTAGCGCGACAGCCGCGCGTCGACTCCGGCGAACGGCCGGGTGGACACGGCGGCGCCGCCGGTGCTCCCCAGGCGCTCGAGCACCAGCACGGACCGGCCGGCCCGGGCCAGGTAGGCGGCGGCGACGAGACCGTTGTGGCCTCCGCCGACGATCACGACGTCGTATCCCTCGTGTGCAGGCATGGTTCTTCGTAGCACGCGATGATCTAGAACGGCCAGAGGTACGCGGCACCCGGCGGGCATCCGGACGGGGCGCCGCCGCCCGCCCCGGCGCGGGGGCGGGGGCGGGGCCGCCCGGGAGCCGACCGCCCTATGGCCGGCGCCGCCCGGGAGCCGACCGCCCTATGGCCGACGCCGCCCGGGAGCCGACCGCCCTATGGCCGACGCCGCCGCTCGACCAGGGCGAGCACAACCCTGCACGAGAGCCCCTCAGCCTCCCCGTGCCGCCCGCTGCTGGCGTAACGCCGCCACCCTCCGGTACAACTCCACCGCCTCCTGGCCCCGGCCCAGCTGTTCCAGGCAGTGTGCCTCGTCGTTGCGGCTGGCCAGGGCGTCGGGGTGGTCGGGGCCGAGGACGCGTTCCCGGGCGGTGGCGACGCCCCGGTACTCGGTGAGGGCGTCCGACCAGCGGCCCAGCCAGCCGAGGCCGACCGCGACCTCGCGACGGCTGACGAGGGTGTCCGGGTGGTCGGGGCCGAGGACGCGCTCACGGATCGCCCACACGTCGCGGGACTCGGCGAGCGCCTCCTCCCAGCGCCCCATCCGGCCCAGGTTGACGCCGAGGCCGTGCCGGGCGCGCAGGGTCTCGGGGTGGTCGGGGCCGTGCACCCGGGTGCGGTCGTCGATCAGGTCCCGGTACAGCTCCAGGGCCTGCGCGCTGCGGCCGAGCCGGCCGAGGCTGATGCCGACCTCGTAGCGGGCGGAGAGGGTGTCCGGGTGGTCGGGGCCGAGGGCCTGGGCCCGTGCCTCGGCCACTTCCCGGTAGGTCGCCAACGCCTCGGGCCAGTGCCCCAACTGACCGAGAGCGTATGCGACTTCGTACCGTGTCACGAGCGTGTCGGGGTGGTTCGCACCGAGCACCCGGGTCCGCGCGGCGGCGACCTCGCTCGCCATTCGGTACGAGTCCTCCAGGCGGCCCAGCCTGCTCAGGTTGAAGGCGAGGTTGTGGCGGCAGCGCAGGGTGTCGGGATGGTCGGGGCTCATCGCGCGCTCCCGGGCGGCGAGCACCTCGATGTACGCCTGGTGCGCCTCGAAGTGGCGGCCCAACTGACCCAGCACGTACGCCATTTCCTGGCGGGCGGCCAGGGTGTCGGGATGGTCGGGGCCGAGCGCCCGCTCCCTGCCCTGGGCGACCCGCGCGTACTCGCGCAGCGCTTCGGCGGCGCGTCCGGTGCGGCTGAGGGTGAAGCCGACCTCGTAGCGGCTGGCGAGGGTGTCGGGGTGGTCGGGGCCGAGGACGTGCTCGCGTTCGGCGGCGACCGCGCGGTGCACCTCACCCGCCTCGGTCCAACGTCCGAGCCGCCCGAGGCTCAGTCCGGCGTTGTGCCGGCCCGTCAGGGTGGTGAGCAACTCCGGGGAGGGCGTCGGGAGTTCGACGCGCTCCGGCGCCTCCGGTACGGACGTGGCCGGGCGCGCCGTCCATTCACCGGTCAGACCCGCCGCCGCGTCCGGCAGGGCGCCGCCCAGTCGACCACCGGTCGCCTTGTGGCCGGTGGTCATGCCCCGGGTCCAGGAGGGCAGCCGGGGTTCACGCGAGGAAGAGGGCGAGGGAGCCCTCCTCGACGGCTCCAGCATCCGCTGCTCACGGGCGGGACGGCCCACCGCGGGGGACACGACCGTCGGCACGTACACCGGAGTCGTACGCCCCGTGCTGATCCGCCGGCCGAGCTCGCGCGCGTCCTGCGGGCGCCGCTCCGGCTCCTTGGCCAGCAGATCCAGGATGATCCGCTCGAAGTACTCGGGGAGCTCGGCGCGGTGGTGGCGCGGCGGCTCGGGAGGCGTGTCACGGTGGCCGACGAGGATCGCCCACGCGTCGTCCAGGTCGAACGGCGGTGCCCCGGTGGAGATTTCGTAGAGCACACATCCGAAGGAGTACAGATCACTGCGCTGGTCGACCTGGGCACCGCTGATCTGCTCCGGCGACATGTAGTGCGGGGTGCCCATCGCGATGCCGGTGCCGGTCAGCCGGGCCGTGAAGCCGATGTCGTGGCCGAGGCGCGCGATGCCGAAGTCGCAGATCTTCACCGTGCCGTCGGTCAGCCGCATGATGTTGGCGGGCTTCAGGTCGCGGTGCACGATGCCCTGTTGGTGGGTGTAGGCGAGGGCGCCGGACACCTGGTCGGCGATGTCGACGACATCGGTGACAGGGAGCGGATGCTGCTTGTTGTCCTCCAGGAGCTGGCTGAGGTTGCGGCCCTCCAGCAGCTCCATGACCAGGTACAGCACGCCCTCCGACTCGCCGAAGTCGTGCACCACGGTCACCCCGCGGTGTTGCAGCGCGGCGGCCACCCGGGCCTCGCGCCGGAATCTCTCCCGCAGCACACGGGTGAACGACTGATCGTGGTGCGGGCCGAGCGGTTTGAGGCACTTCACGGCCACCTGCCGGCCCAGCGACTCGTCGCGGGCGCGCCACACCTCACCCATACCTCCCCGCCCGATCAGATCGAGCAGTCGGTACCGGCTCTGGATCAGCCTGGTCTCCGCCATCTCGTGCGATCGCCCCCGTCGCTGCTCGCCGCGCCCTCCCCTGGCTCGTCCAGTATGGCGAGTTATCTGCCGACTTTGTACGGCGCCGGTCGGGAGCCGGGGCCGAGCCGCGCCATGGCCCGCAGAATGTGTTTGGGCGGGAGTTGCCAGCGAAGACGTGCGGGAACGCAGCGCAGCACGGTGCCCGTGACACGCAGGCGCCGGGTCACAGCGGAGGGGGCTGGTGCGGGTCTGCCGTACAGCTCGTGGGCGTACGGCGGCAGAGCGGCGTACGCCAGATGCGCCACGCGCCGCCACAGCAGGGCGCGCGCCGGGACGAGCAGCGGGTGGGTCGGCGGGCACGACAGGAAGTCGTCCACGTCGCGCGCCTCGGGCCCGGCGGCGAGCTCCGGCAGCACCTTCTCGAAGTAGGCCGCCAACTCCGCACGATTCGCCGGCACGTCGGCGGGGTCGAGGCCCACCAGGCGTGCGCTGACCCGGTGTTCGTCGATGTACCGGTCGGCGTGCGCGTCCGTCAACGGGAACCCCGAGCGGCGCAGGACGTGCAGATAGGAGTCGATCTCGGCGCAGTGCACCCACAGCAGCAGCTCGGGCTCGTCGATCCGGTACCGCTCCCCCGTGTCCGGATCGGTGGCCTTGAGCAGGGTGTGGATCTTCCGGACCCGGGCGCCGGCCTTCTCGGCGGCGTCGGTCGTGCCGTACGTCGCCGTGCCGACGAAGTTCGCGGTGCGCATCAGGCGGCCCCAGGCGTCGCGCCGGAAGTCGGAATTCTGCATGACGCCCCGGACCGCACGGGGGTGCAGGGCCTGGAGGTAGAGCGCGCGGATCCCGGCGACCCACATCATGGGGTCACCGTGCATCTGCCAGGTCACCGAGGAGGGGCCGAACAGTCCCTGGTCACCCGTGCGAGGCGTGTCCACCCTGCCAGTGTGACTCCTGGAGCTGCGGGAAACCATGCCGCACTCCGACCCGAACGGGCCGCCGCCCACCCACCCGGCGGAAAGAGTCGGAGGGGCCGCCTCTGCGGCGGCACTCCACTGGCGTCCGTTGGCTGACACCATCCGCTATCGGTCACAGCCGCACGCTGACCGGCAATCTGGCCGCCGATTCGGCATCAACCGGGAGATCTGACAACGGCGAACCCGGCTCGATGACCTCAACGCCCGGTCTCGCTCGCACCGTTGCTGCCGAATCTCGGCGCTTTGGCCGTGAGTCCTGGGGGAGGTTTCAGTGCTCCTTGCGAGGCGTTCGCTGCACCGGTTCCGTCGTCATGGCCGAGCGTCTTCGTGCGGTTGCGAAACTGTCTGCGGAGATGGTGCAGTGGGCAGCCTCTGCCACCCTCGACACCGCAGTTCCTGCGTCCCTTCGATGCCACCCGCGACGCGCTGACCACTGGCCCCCAGGTCGATGCCCGTCTGCTGACCCCGCGATGAACCACGGCTAGAGTCGCCCGGTGACCGCGGACGGCAGGAGCGTCGAGACGAGGAGCCCGGACGATGGACCTGGAGCTTCGGCATCTACGGACCTTGTGTGCGATCGCCGACGCCGGGAGTCTGGGGCGAGCCGCGGCACTCCTGAAGTACTCGCAGCCGGCGATGAGCACCCAACTGCGCCGGATCGAGCGGCTCTTCGGTGAGGACTTGTTCGTGCGTACCACGTCGGGAGTCGAGCCGACCCGGTACGGCCTTGAGGTCCTGACTCAGGCGCGCGACATTCTGGCCCGGGCGGATGCCATCAGGCGCCGTCCGGCGGGGGACGGCGTCGGAGCACCCCGGGTCCTGCGCCTTGCGGCGACCAACTCCCCCGTCCTGTCCGGCATGGTCGTCCGTATACGCAGCCGGAGGCCTGATCTCACGCTGACGGTGAGCAGCGTCTACCCGTCGTCGGAGATAGTCGAGCACTTGGAGAAGGGCGAGCTGGACGCCGCGATCGCCGCGGACTACCCCGGAATGGAACTCCGGCACTCCGCGGCCGTGGCGCATCGCGAGATCGTCAACGAACCCGCGTTCGTAGCCCTGCCCGCCGGTCACCGGCTCAAGCACCGCATGGAGGTCCCCCTCGCCGAACTCGCCGACGAGGCCTGGTTCCTGACCCCCGACGACGGTGCCGGCTGGCCGGGCGTGTTCTACGCGGCCTGCGCGGCAGCCGGGTTCACGCCCGCGGCCGTCCATGAGTACCTCGGTGACCGGCTCCAGCTCCAGGACATGATCGCCGAGGGACTCGGCGTCTCCATCGTGCAGGCTACGACCCGGCCGAACCAGGGCGTGATCGTCAAACCGCTGTCCGGCACACCGCTGTGGACCCGCTATCTGCTCGCATGGCGCCGCGACCAGGTCACGGAGGACATCACGGAGACACTGTTCAGCTCCGCGCACGCGTCCTACCGCGATCTCATCACGCGGTCGGCGCACTTCCAGGCATGGGCGGCGCAGGCATTCCATCTGCCGCGCTCCTAGGTCCTGTCGTCAAATTCCCGTCGTCGCCCGGAGGGCGGCTCCGCGGCGTCAGGTGCGTGCTCTCGGCGTGCCGGGCCCTGACCCTCGTACT
>NZ_JBEYFS010000046.1:0-60570 GCF_040634475.1 Streptomyces sp. NPDC007095 | reverse complement strand
CCCGCCAAAAGATTGCGCAGTTCCCCGCGCCCCTGAGAAAGGGCGCGGGGAACTGCGCGAGCAACCCCCACCCACCCGCAGCCGGACAGATCCGGGGCGGAGTCTCACACCTCCTCCTTCTTCACGCGCGTCACGCCGGCGATCCGGTACGCCTGTGCCTCCTCCAGCGTCTCGTTCGCGAGGAGGGCCTCCGCGAGGGCGTTCAGTTGGTCCCGGTGGTCGCGGAGCTTCTGGCACGCCTCCTCGTAGCACTCGTCGACGATGCGCCGCATCTCGTGGTCGATGGAGTCGAGGGTGGCGGGCGCGGCGGCGAGGCCGTAGGCCTGCTGGGCGTCGTTCGGGAGGGCGGAGAGGCGGCCGACCCGTTCGCTCATGCCCCAGCGGGCGACCATGCCGCGAACGACGTTGGTTACCTGTTCGAGGTCGTTCTCGGAGCCGGTCGTGACGACTCCGTAGACGACGTGTTCGGCGGCCATGCCCCCCAGGGCACCGATGATCCGACCGCGCAGGTACTCCTCGGTGTACGAGTACCGGTCGGTGTCCGGTGTCGAGAGCGTGACGCCCAGCGCGCGCCCGCGCGGGACGATGGTGATCTTGCGAACCGGGTCGGCACCCGGCTGCAGCATGCCGAGAAGGGCGTGGCCGCTCTCGTGGTACGCGGTCCGGCGGCGCTCCTCGTAGGGCATCACCAGGGAACGCTCCGCACCGAGCTGCACCTTCTCCAGCGCCTCGGAGAGGTCCGGCGGCGCCACCTCGTCCTGCTTGCGCTTGACGGCGAGCAGCGCCGCCTCGTTGGCGAGGTTGGCCAGATCCGCACCGGTCATGCCGGGCGTCGTGCGGGCCACCTGGGCCAGGTCCACTTCCGGGGACAGCGGGATCTCGCGGGTGTGGATCCGCAGGATCGCCTCACGGCCTCGGCGGTCGGGGGGCGCGACGTTGACGATCCGGTCGAAGCGGCCGGGGCGGGTCAGCGCCGGGTCCAGGATGTCCGCACGGTTCGTCGCCGCGATGACGATGACGCCCTCGAAGCCCGAGAAGCCGTCCATCTCGGTGAGGATCTGGTTCAGGGTCTGCTCGCGCTCGTCGTGGCCGCCCATCGCCGAGCCACCGGCCCGGGACCGCCCGATGGTGTCGATCTCGTCGATGAAGATGATCGAGGGGGCCACCTTTCGGGCCTCGGCGAAGAGTTCCCGGACCCGGGACGCGCCCACGCCCACGATCATCTCGATGAACTCCGATGCCGAGGCCGAGAAGAACGGAACGCCCGCCTCCCCCGCCACGGCGCGCGCGAGCAGGGTCTTTCCCGTGCCGGGCGCACCCGCGAGGAGCACACCGCGCGGCATCTTCGCGCCCATCTTGCGGTACGCGTCCGGATTCTTGAGGAAGTCGACGATGTCGTTCAGTTCGCCCTCGACCTCGTCGATTCCGGCCACGTCGGCGAAGGTCGTGCGCTGGGCGCCGGGCTGCAGTTCGACCGGTTTCGGGGGTGCCTTGCGGCCGAGCATGCCACCCGGGCCACCGATGCCCGTCCGCAGCCGCCGGGCGAAGAACATCCACAGCAGTACCAGGAGCACGATCGGGGCCAGGGAGATCAGCAGGTTGGAGAGGAAGCTGCGCTGCTGGACCACTGGTGAGGCGGTCACCGTGACCTGGTGTTTCTCCAGGTTCTGCCAGAGCTTGTCGTCCGCGAAGGACGGGCGCTGGGTCTTGAACTTGGTGTACTTCCCGCCGCCGTCCGGATTGGCCTGGGCCGTCTTGAGCTGGCCCTGGATCGCGTCGCCCTTGGAGTAGATCTTGGTGATGTTGTCGTTGCCGACCTGCTTGCTGAACTCCGTGTACGAGATCGTCGGCTCGGTGCCCTCATTGAAGAAGGACAGCGCCAGGAGGGCGATCACGAACACGACCAGGACGGCGACGACGAGGCCGATCCAGCCACCGGGCATCTTCCTTCGCCCGGAGGGCGGACCGGTCGAGTCCGGTGGCGTTCCCTCGGTACGCCACGGCTGGTCAGGGTCCTTGCGCGGCGGCACAGGGTTGCTCATATTAGGACGTTACGACACGAAATGCTCGCCAGCATGCGCAGAAAATGCCACTGGGGGCGCCCCTCCAGCGAGGGGCGCCCCCAGTGACGTACGAGAACGACCCCGTACGAGAACAACCCCGCACGGAAGACCCGTACGGAAGACCCGTACGGAAGACCCGTACGGAAACGAACCATCAGCCCATGAACTTCTTGAACTCGTCCGGCAGCTCGAAGTCCTCGGCCTGCTGCCCGGCCGGCAGACCGAAGGCGCCGCCCGGCTGGGCACCGGCCTCACGGCGCGCCGCGGCCTCTTCCTCCTGCTGCTTGCGCTTCATCGGGTTGCCGGAGCGCTGCTTGCCCTTGGCCACCTTCTGCTTCTTCTTGGCACGGCCGGGGCCGCCGCCCATGCCCGGCATCCCGGGCATCCCGGGCATGCCGCCGCCCTGCGCCATGCGGGACATCATCTTGCGGGCCTCGAAGAAGCGCTCGACCAGGTTCTTGACCGCGCTGACCTCTACACCCGAGCCCTTGGCGATACGGGCGCGGCGCGAGCCGTTGATGATCGTCGGCTCCTGGCGCTCGCCCGGCGTCATCGACTTGATGATGGCGGCCGTGCGGTCGATGTCGCGCTCGTCGAGGTTGTTGATCTGGTCCTTGATCTGGCCCATGCCCGGGAGCATGCCGAGCAGCTTGCTGATGCTGCCCATCTTCCTGACCTGCTCCATCTGGGCCAGGAAGTCGTCCAGGGTGAAGTCCTGGCCCTTCTTGGACGCCAGCTTGGAGGCCATCTTCTCGGCCTCTTCTTGGCTGAACGTCTTCTCCGCCTGCTCGATCAGGGTGAGCAGGTCACCCATGTCGAGGATGCGGGAGGCCATCCGGTCCGGGTGGAAGGCGTCGAAGTCGTCGAGCTTCTCGCCGTTCGACGCGAACATGATCGGCTTGCCGGTGACCGAGGCGATGGAGAGCGCGGCGCCACCGCGGGCGTCACCGTCGAGCTTCGACAGGACGACGCCGTCGAACCCGACGCCGTCGCGGAAGGCCTCGGCGGTGTTGACCGCGTCCTGACCGATCATCGCGTCGACGACGAAGAGGATCTCGTCGGGGCTGACGGCGTCGCGGATGTCCGCGGCCTGCTGCATCAGCTCCTGGTCGATACCGAGACGGCCGGCGGTGTCCACGATCACGATGTCGTGGACCTTGGTCTTCGCGAACTCCATGGAGTCCTTGGAGACCTTGACCGGGTCACCGACGCCGTTGCCGGGCTCGGGCGCGTAGACGGCCACACCGGCACGCTCGGCGACGACGCTCAGCTGGTTCACGGCGTTCGGGCGCTGGAGGTCGGCGGCGACCAGCAGCGGGGAGTGGCCCTGGTCCTTGAGCCACTTGCCGAGCTTTCCGGCGAGCGTGGTCTTACCCGCACCCTGAAGACCCGCGAGCATGATCACGGTGGGCGGGTTCTTGGCGAACCGCAGGCGGCGGGTCTCGCCGCCGAGGATCGTGACGAGCTCCTCGTTCACGATCTTCAGGACCTGCTGGGCCGGGTTCAGCGCCTTGGAGACCTCGGAGCCGAGAGCGCGCTCCTTGACGTTCTTGATGAAGGTCCGCACGACCGGCAGGGCCACATCGGCTTCGAGGAGCGCGATGCGGATCTCGCGGGCCGTGGCGTCGATGTCCGCCTCGGAGAGCCGGCCTTTCCCGCGGAGGTTTTTGAAAGTCGCGCTCAGGCGGTCTGAGAGGGTATCGAACACGGTGGCGTCGGTCCTCGGAGTCGGGGGCGGTTTGGGTTGCCCTCCAGGGTATCTGCCCGAAAAGGGTTGGTGGCCCCTGCCCGGTGTGAATACCCGACAGCGACCGCGCGCGATGGACGGAGAGAAGACCGCGAGGTCACTCCCGCGGCATCTGTCACGAGGTCATCCCCGCAGCATCTCCTCCAGCCCACGCGCCACCGAGACCGCCTCCTCCGCCGGCAGGGGCGCACCCTTGGGGCCGGTCACGTAGAAGGCGTCCACGGCGTTGGCGCCGAGGGTGGAGACATGCATGCTGCGCACCCATACGCTCGCGTCCTCCAGCGCCCGGCCGATGCGGTGCAGCAGACCGGGAGCGTCGTGGGCGCGGACCTCGATGACCGTCGCGTGACGGGAGGCGGCGGAGGCGACCGTCACCCGGGGCGGCGGCGCGATCGTGCCCCGGCGGCGCGGATAGGCGGCGTCGCGCTCGGCGAGCCGGGCCGCGATGTCCAGGGAGCCGTCCAGGGCGCGCACGAGGTCGGCGCGCAGCCGGGCGGCCTGTGGCAGGGAGCCGTACTCGGCGGCGACCCGCCAGTTGAGCAGCAGCACCGAGCCCTCGACGCCGTCGGGCAGGTCCAGGGCGCGCAGCTCGGCCGTGCGCACGGTCAGGCGGTGCATCGCGAGGACACCGGCGACCGCGGGGAGCACTCCGGACTGGTCGGGTACGGCGATGAGCAGTTCCACGCCCAGGGGCTCGGGATCGCCGGTGGGATCCTCCCCGGTGGGCGGTTCGGTCTGCGCGCGCAGTGCCAGTACGGGGCCGCCGGTGCGGAACGCCTCGATGGCGAGCCGCTCCTGCTCGGCGGTGGGCGCGGCGGCCTCCGGCTCCTCGGGGGCGTCTCCGGCGAGCACGGCGACGACCCGTTTGACCAGGTCGGCGACGAGGGATCCGCGCCAGGAGGACCAGGCCGCGGGCCCGGTGGCCAGCGCGTCCGCCTCAGTGAGGGCGTGCAGCAGTTCGAGGGTGCCCTGCGATCCGACGGCCTCGGCGACCGACCGGACGGTCGCCGGGTCCTCCAGGTCGCGTCGGGTCGCGGTGTCGATGAGCAGCAGGTGGTGGCGTACGAGGGTGGCCAGCACCGCCACGTCGGCGCGGTCGAAGCCGATGCGGGCGGCCACGTCCCGGGCGATGATCTCGCCGGCGACGGAGTGGTCACCGGGCCAGCCCTTGCCGATGTCGTGCAGCAGGGCGGAGACGAGCAGAAGGTCGGGGCGGCCCACGCGGCGGGCCAGTTCGGAGGCGCGGACGGCCGTCTCGATGAGATGGCGGTCGACGGTCCAGATGTGTACGGCGTTGCGCTGCGGGCGGCAGCGCACCCGCTCCCAGTCGGGCAGGAGCCGGGTGATCAGGCCCTCGGCCTCCAGTGCCTCCCAGACCTCGATGGTCGGGCGGCCCGAGCCGAGCAGCGTGACGAGCTGTTCCCTGGCCTCGGCGGGCCAGGGTGTGGGCAGTGGACGCGCGACGGCGGCCATGCGCCGTACGGCGTGCAGGGAGAGCGGGAGCCCGGCCTGCGCGGCGGCGGCCGCGGCACGCAGCGGGAGTACGGGGTCGCGCTCGGGGCGCGCGGCGCGGGCGAGTACCACCTCGCCGTCCATCTCGACCACACCCTCGGCGAGCGGTGAGCGCTCCACGGCGGGCTTGGCACCGCCGCCGAGCATGGCGCGCAGCCGTGGCCGCACTGCGCGCGACTTGAGCACGCGCCCGACCTCGCGCCAGGTGACGTCACTGGCGTAAGACACGACGCGCGCGGCCTCGTACACCTGGCGCAGGAGGGTGTCGGCGTCCAGGAGTCCGAGTTCGGCGGCGACCTGGTCCTGCTCCTGGAGCGCGAGGCGGTCGGTGGCGCGGCCGGTGGTCAGGTGGAGGGCGTCACGGACGTCCAGGAGCCTGCGACGGGCGTCCGTGAGGCCCTCACGGGGCGCGTCCGCGAGCCAGGAGGCGGCGACGGCACGCAGGGCGGTGGCGTCGCGCAGGCCGCCGCGAGCCTCCTTCAGGTCCGGTTCCAGGAGGTACTGCAGCTCGCCCTGGCGCTCGGCGCGCTCGGCGCACAGCTCCTGGAGTTCGGGGAGACGTTTCGGCGCCTGGTTGCGCCAGTCGGCGAGGATGGCCGTACGCAATCCGGCGGTGAGGCCGAGGTCGCCCGCGATGTGGCGGGCGTCCAGCAGGCCGAGCTGCACCTTGAGGTCCCCGCCCGCGGTCTTGCGTGCCTCCCCGGGCGTACGCACCGAGTGGTCGAGGGCCAGGCCGAGGTCCCAGATGGGGTACCAGATGCGGTCGGCGAGGGCGGCGACCGCGCCGGAGTCGGCGCCGTCGTGCAGGAGCAGCAGGTCGAGGTCGCTGCGTGGGGAGAGTTCGCCGCGGCCGTAGCCGCCGACGGCGACGAGTGAGACGCCGCGCAGACCCTCGGTGCCGGCGCTGAACAAGCCGGTCAGCCACTCGTCCGTGAGTCCGGCGAGGGCAGCACGGCGCGGCGGCCCGGACTGCGCCCCCTCCTGGAGGAGGCGCAGCCGGGCCGCCGCGTAGCCGCTGGGTCCCGAGTCCTCTGCTTCCGTACGCATGCCCGTACTCGTCACCCAGTGGCTCCTGTTCTTTTCTTTGTTTAGAGCGCGTCCGGGCCGCGCTCGCCGGTCCGGACGCGGACGGCCGTCTCGACCGGGATGGACCACACCTTGCCGTCACCGATCTTGCCGGTACGGGCCGCCTTCACGACGACGTCGATCAGCTGTTCGGCGTCGTCGTCCTCGGCCAGCACCTCGATGCGGATCTTGGGGACCAGGTCGACGGTGTACTCGGCACCACGGTAGACCTCGGTGTGTCCCCGCTGCCGACCGTAGCCGCTGGCCTCCGTGACCGTGAGACCGTGCACCCCGAAGGCCTGCAGGGCCTCCTTGATCTCGTCGAGCCGGTGGGGCTTCACGACGGCGGTGATGAGCTTCATGCGTCCACCTTCTTGCTCTCCGTACCCGCGAGGGCGGAAACCGAGCCGCCGACGATGCCGCCGCCCGCTCCACTGAAGTCGTATGCGGTCTCGGCGTGCTCGGCCTGGTCGATGCCGGCGATCTCCTCGTCCTCGGTGACCCGCATGCCCATCGTCTTGTCGATGATGAAGGCGAGGATCGCGGAGACGACCAGGGAGTAGCCGAGGACGGCGAAGACACCGGCGCACTGCTTCCAGAACTGGGTGAGACCGCCGCCGTAGAAGAGGCCCTCGACGGTGGACTGGCCCTTGCCGCTGGCGAAGAAACCGATCAGCAGGGAGCCGATGACACCGCCGACGAGGTGCACGCCGACCACGTCGAGGGAGTCGTCGTAGCCGAACTTGTACTTGAGGCCGACGGCCATGGCGCACACCACACCGGCGATGGCACCGACGGCGATCGCGCCGAGCGGGGAGACCGCGCCACCGGACGGGGTGATGGCGACCAGACCGGCGACCGCGCCGGAGGCGGCGCCCAGCGTGGTGAACGCGCCGTGGCGGATCTTCTCGTAGATGAGCCAGGCCAGCATGGCGGCCGCGGTGGCGATCTGCGTGTTGACGAACATCAGCGCACCGACGCCGTCGTCGTTGCCGAGCCACGAACCGGCGTTGAATCCGAACCAGCCGAACCACAGCAGACCGGAGCCGAGCATCACCAGCGGGAGACTGTGCGGACGCATCGGGTCCTTCTTGAAGCCGACGCGCTTGCCGATGACCAGGATCACGCCGAGCGCCGCGGCACCCGCGTTGATGTGGACCGCCGTGCCACCGGCGAAGTCGATCACGCCGAGGTCGAACGCCCAGCCGCCGGTGCCCCAGACCCAGTGGGCGACGGGGAAGTAGACGACCGTGGCCCACAGCGCGATGAACAGCGACCACGCCGTGAACTTCACCCGGTCCGCCAGCGCACCGCTTATCAGCGCGGGCGTGATGATGGCGAACATCAGCTGGAAGACCATGAAGACGAAGATCGGGATGGTGTACCCCGGCCACAGCTCCGTCAGGCCGATGTTGCTGAGGCCGACCCAGTCCGAGGTCCAGCCGATGAACGAACCCTTGTCCGTGCCGAAGGCGAGCGAGAAGCCGTACAGCACCCACAGGATCGTGATGATCCCCATGCTGATGAAGCTCATCATCAGCATGTTCAGGGTGCTCTTGACACGGACCATGCCTCCGTAGAAGAAGGCGAGGCCGGGGGTCATGATCAGCACCAGGGCGGAAGCGATGAGCATGAACCCGGTGTTGGCGGCCGAGAGCTTGGGAGCTTCTGCGGCTAGCGTGATGGCTGGTGCCATCGGCGTCTCCTCGTCGTTGGTACGGCCCCGTGCGGGCGAAGCCTGAGCGGTCATGAGGGGTGGGCCGGTTATGCGCCATGAGATTGACGCAGCGCGGTTTCCGTCGACGCCCCTCGATGTTTCGCCGCAGTGACGAAGGCACCTCGCGTGTTACGCCTACATGAACTGGCTGATACCGGGCGGAGCGATCGTTATCGTGGCGCAACCTTCCCAGAAGGCAAACAAACCGGCCACGGCTGGTCGTCCGATGACCTGGCATGGGGGAGCCGAGTCGGGCGGTTCGGGACGACCGGCCGTGGCCGGGGTACTGGGATCGGACCGCTTCCGCGGCCCGCGCTCAGACCGCTTCCGCGGTCTCGGGAAGGTCGACGGCGAGCTGCTCGGTGAGGTCCACGACCTCGGCGAGGTCACCGAAGTCGCGGACGGCCGTGTCGACCGTCTTTCGGATACGAGTGTTGACGCGCTCGGAGCGCACCTTCTTGGCGATCGCCATCGCGTCCTTGGCCGATACCGCACTCTGCTCGGGCTCGCGCCGCAGCAGGTGCACGGTGGCCATGCCGATGAGATTGAGTGCGTACGAACGCTGGTGCTCGCCGTCCTTGGCGAAGAGGTCGACGGCCTGCTGCATCAGGGGCTCGGCGAGCGAGGCGTACGTGGGGCTGCGGCCCGCGACGTAGGCCAGGTCGCGGTAGGAGTGCGAGTTCTCGCCGTGCAGCTCGGCCAGCGAGAAGAAGCGGATCCAGTCGGGGTCCGGGTCGTCCCACTCGTGAACGTCCTCGAAGCTGTCCTCGGCCATCCGGACGGCCCGCTTGCACTTTCCGGGCTGGCCCATGTTCGCGTAGGCGCGGGCCTCCATCGCATACAGCATGGACTGGGTGCGCGGGCTCGCGCAGTCACGGCTCCCGTACTGGGCCAGATGGATGAGTTCGAGCGCGTCGTCGGGCCGGCCGAGGTGGATCATCTGGCGGCTCATGCTGGAGAGGATGTACGAGCCCAGCGGCTTGTCGCCCGCCTCTTTGGCGGCGTGCAGGGCGAGCACGAAGTACTTCTGCGCGGTGGGCTGCAGCCCCACGTCGTAGCTCATCCAGCCCGCCAGCTCGGCCAGCTCGGCGGCGACCTTGAACAGGCGTTTGCTGGTCGCCCCGGGCTGCGGCTCCTGGAGCAGGTCGGTCACCTCGTGCAGCTGGCCGACTACCGCCTTGCGGCGCAGACCGCCGCCGCACTGGGCGTCCCACTGGCGGAACATCACCGTGGTGGACTCCAGAAGGTCCAGCTCGGGCTGGGAGAGCCGGCCGGGGCGGCGCGCGGCGGCCGGGGACTCCGGCTCCTCCTGGGGCGCGGCGGGCGAGGGCACCAGCCAGCGCTGCATGGGCTCGATGAGGGCGGGGCCCGCGGCGAGGGCCAGCGAACTGCCGAGGAAGCCGCGCCGCGCCAGCATCAGGTCACTGCGCGAGTACTCGCTGATCAGCGCCACGGTCTGCGGGCCGGTCCAGGGCAGGTCGACACCCGACACGGACGGTGACTGGTGGGCGGCGCGCAGGCCGAGGTCCTCGACGGCGACCACACAGCCGAACCGCTCGGAGAACAGCTCGGACAGGATCCGCGGAATCGGCTCGCGCGGACTCTCGCCGTCCAGCCAGCGGCGCACCCGGGAGGTGTCCGTGGAGATGTGATTGGCCCCCAACTGGCGGGCCCTTCGGTTCACTTGCCGCGCCAGCTCGCCCTTCGACCAGCCACTGCGCACGAACCACGAGCCCAACAGCTCATTCGGGCGCTTGTCAGCGTTCGTACCGCTTCCGCCGTTGCCGCCCACTGGAACGCCCCCATCCCTGAGACCACTTGTACGCTGCGTGCGCCAAGCCCTATCAGAATGCCGGTAAATACGGCCGCACGTCCGGCGGTTCTCACCCTTCGAACGGGAAGCCGAGTTGCCTCCGGCATACCCACGAGTGCATACGTCCCCAGGACTCGTGCACTCAAAGTAATCCTACGATCACGCGTCCAGCCATGGCGATCCCGGAAACGCCACCATTCGCCACCCCTTCGAATGAACTCCAGATCGCCTGTACGCGATTCACTTGACATAGGACAGCCAGAAGTGGCGCTGCGATGCATTCGGGGGCGCACGCCGCCGGGTGCACCACCCGGGACGCTTCCGGACGCCGCCGGGATCGCGTCGCCAATCACGTGACATCCGGGGACGGGAACACACTGAGTAATGTTCCGCGTTCAAGGCGTAACCGTCGGTGCGTCGAACCCGTTGGAGGGGGCATGGGCTTCACGATCGGCAGCAGTCGGGGGATGCGCGAAAGCCGGCCCGGCACCCGTCGCCGCGGCCGCTCGTCGGAGTGCACCGCAGTGGCCGAGTTCACCGGGCTGTGGGGCTGGGACGTGGTCCCCGGCGCCCGGGCCGCCGCGGGCGCGTGCTCCTGTGGCAAGACCGGCTGCCCCGCGCCGGGGGCGCATCCGCTGGACTTCGCACCGGTGCTCGAAGCGGGCGCCACGCTCGACGAGGTCTCCGAGACCTGGGGCGAGTTCCCGGGTGCCGCGGTGATGCTCCCGGTCGGCCGCGCGTTCGACGTCATCGAGGTCGCCGAGGCCGCCGGTCGCCGCGCGCTCGTCCGTCTGGAGCGGATGGGACTGCCCACGGGGCCGGTCACCGCGACCCCGGACGGCCGCGCCCACTTCCTCGTCGCCCCCGGCGCCGCGGCCGAGCTCCCCGAGCTGCTCTACCGGATGGGCTGGGACGACGCCTCCCTCGACCTGCACGGCCTCGGCCCCGGTACGTACGTCACCGCCCCGCCCTCCGACCGCGCCGGCCTGGGTCCGGTCCGCTGGCTGCGCTCCCCCGCCCTGGACTCGGCGACGAAGCCGCCGCAGGCACGGTTGCTGCTGGGGACGCTGGCGTACGTGGCGCACCGGTCGCGCGCCTAGCGACAACGCCGTACACAGCAAAGCGCCCGCCCCCCGAACTGCACCTCGGGGGCGGACGCTTCCTGAACCACCTACCAACTTCGGGAGGTGGGGGTCACTCTCCGATAAGGGCGTCAACGAACGCCTCCGGCTCGAACGGCGCCAGATCGTCCGCGCCCTCGCCCAGACCCACCAGCTTGACCGGCACTCCCAGATCGCGCTGGACCGCGATCACGATGCCGCCCTTCGCGGTGCCGTCGAGCTTGGTCAGCACGATGCCGGTGATGTCGACGACCTCGGCGAAGACGCGGGCCTGCACCAGACCGTTCTGTCCGGTCGTGGCGTCGAGGACGAGCAGCACCTCGTCGAGCGGGGCGTGCTTCTCGACGACACGCTTGACCTTGCCGAGCTCGTCCATGAGCCCGGTCTTGGTATGAAGTCGTCCGGCGGTGTCGATGAGGACGACGTCGGCGCCCTCCTCGATGCCCTCCTTGACCGCGTCGAAGGCGATCGAGGCGGGGTCGCCGCCCTCGGGGCCCCGCACAGTACGGGCGCCCACGCGCTCACCCCAGGTCTGCAGCTGGTCGGCGGCGGCGGCACGGAAGGTGTCGGCGGCGCCGAGCACCACGTTCTTGCCGTCGGCGACGAGTACGCGGGCGAGCTTGCCGGTGGTGGTGGTCTTCCCGGTGCCGTTGACACCGACGACCATCACGATGCCAGGGGTGTCGAGGTTCGAGTCGGTCTTGACCGTCCGGTCGAACTCGGGGACGAGGAGCTGCAGCAGTTCCTCGCGCAGCAGGGTGCGCAGCTCGTCGGGCGTCCGGGTACCGAGCACCTTCACGCGCTCGCGCAGCCGCTCGACCAGCTCCTGGGTGGGCTGCACGCCGACGTCAGCGGTCAGCAGCGTGTCCTCGATCTCCTCCCAGGTGTCCTCGTCGAGGTGCTCGCGCGAGAGGAGCGTGAGCAGCCCCTTGCCGAGCGCGTTCTGCGAGCGGGAGAGGCGGGCACGCAGCCGGACCAGACGGCCGGCGGTCGGCTCCGGGATCTCGATCGCGGGGACTTCGACAACGGGTGCGGGTTCCTCGACGACGACCGGCGCGGCCGAGCCGTCCGGGAGATCCACCTCCTCTATCGTCCGGCGCTCTTCGTCGTGCGGGATCTCGGCCTCGTCGCCGACGTGCGGCTCGGCCGGAGGGGCGGTGATGTCGGGCGTGGTGGGGGGCGCCGGGGGCAGCTGCTTCTTGCGGCGACTGCCGATGACGAGCCCGCCGAGCGCGCCGATCACGACCACGGCGATGACTACAGCAAGGATGACGGTTTCCATAACAAGCCCAGTATGGCGCGACCACCCGCTCGACCGTTCGTTGTCCGCGTAGGGCCGCATGTCCTACGGGTCGGGCCGGCCCGCCGCCCGACCTCGCGTCGGCCGGGAAGCCCCTCAGCGGTGGAGTCACAACGCGTCCAGTACGCGAAAGGACGCGTCGGGTGCGCGCAGCGTGCCCAGGGCGTGTCACGGCCCATACCGTGGACCGTGACACACCCTCGCCGTCACATCGACGTGTCGCCGACCATGGGTGCGACGTCGGCCGTCTTCTTCGGACTCAATTTCTGGCAGGCCCTGGCCGTCGGTCTCGCGGCGCCGGTCGTGTCGTACGGCCTGGTGGGTCTGGCCGGCATCGCGGGCAAGCGGGGCGGCGCTCCCGCCATGCCCCTGTCCCGCGCGGTCTTCGGCCAGCGCGGGAACCTCCTGCCGGGTTCGCTGATCTGGACCGCTCGCTGGGGCTGGGAGACGATCAACGCGGTGACGGGTTCCTACGCCCTGTTCACCGTCCTGAACGTGCTCTTCGGCATCAGGAGCACCACGTTCCTGATGGTCGCTACGCTGCCGGCCTTCGTGGTCACGACGTTCGCGATCTCGGGCCTCGGCATCAGCGCCGTCCGGACGTGCAGCACATGGGCGACGTGCCTCTTCGGCGGCTTCTCCGTGCTCGTCCTCGGCCATCTGGTCGCTGACACCGACTGGGGCAGGGTCTTCGGGCAGCCCGCCGGCCCGGCATCCCTGATGATCACGGGGGTCGGACTGATCGCGGCGGGTGGCATCAGCTGGGCGCAGTCGGCGCCGGACTTCACGCGCTGTCTGCCGCGGACGGCCTCGTCGGCGGCGATCGTGCGCAATTCGCTGGGCGGCGCCGGCATCGTCGTACTCCCTCTGATCCCGATGGGCGCGGTGATGGCGGTCTCGACGCCGGACCTGGCCTCGGCCGCGGCCCGGTCTCCTTCCTCGGCACGATCCTGCCGCTGTGGATCGCGGTGCCCTACCTGTTCATCGCCCTGGTCGGCATGCTGCTGATCAACGCGATGTCGATGTACTCGGCGGGCTTCACCGCGCAGACCCTCGGCATCAGGGTGTCGCGGCACCGGGCGGTCGCGGTCAACGCCGTGATCTCACTGGTCCTCGACGGTGTCCTGATGCTGGTGGCGACCTCCTTCATGGGCTCGTTCATCGCGTTCCTGTCGCTGCTCGCGGTCTCTTTCTCGGCCTGGGTCGGCGTCTTCGGCGCGGACATGCTGCGCCGCGAGGAGTACGCGCCGGCCTTGCTCGGCACCACGCGCACCAGCGCCTGTTGGTACCGGGGCGGCTTCGGTCCGGCCGCGGTCGCCGCCTGGGCGCTCGGGCTCGGCTCGGGCCTGCTGTTCAGCACGTCCGACTGGTTCACGGGTCCGCCGGCGTCGGACAACCCCGTCGGCGAGTACGGCCTCGGCTGGGTGGCGACCGTCGCCGTCTCCTTCCTGCTGTACGTGGTGCTGCCGAAGCCCGCGGTGGCGCCCGCGGCGCAGCCCGCGAAAGGGTCCGCGACTATGGCTGTCTGACGTACCGTCAGCTACCGTCCCCCTCCACACCGAAGGGGGGCTTCCATGCCCGTAACCGTCGTGCGCTTCAACCTCGTCGACCCCGCCGCCACCCCCGCGTCGCTGAGTGCCCGCTACAAGGCGGCCATCGAGATGGCCGCCTACGCCGACGACCGCGGCATCACCACCGTGCAGACCGAGGAACACCACGGCGTCGCCAACAACTGGCTGCCCTCGCCGTTCGCGTTCGCGGGCGCGGTCTTCGGAGCGACCCGGCATCTCGCGGTCACCGTCTCCGCCGTCATCGGCCCGCTGCACGATCCGCTGCGCCTCGCCGAGGACATCGCCGTGCTCGACCTGCTCAGCGGCGGCCGTCTCGTCACCGTCGCGGGCATCGGCTACCGGCCCGAGGAGTACGCCCTTTTCGACGTCGACTGGAAGCGGCGCGGGGCGCTTCAGGACGAACTCCTGGAGACGGTGCTGAAGGCGTGGACCGGCGAGGAGTTCACCTACCGGGACCGTACGGTACGGATCACACCGCGCCCGTTCTCCGATCCGCACCCGCTACTGCTGGTCGGCGGCTCGTCCAGGGCCGCGGCCCGGCGCGCCGCCCGGCTCGGGCTCCCCTTCTTCCCCAGCGCGCACCTCCCTGGGCTGGAGACGTACTACAAGGAGCGGCTCGTCGAGTACGGCACCGAGGGCTGGACCATGATGCCCGCCGCCGAGACCCCTCTGCTGCACATCGCCGAGGACCCGGACCGGGCGTGGGCCGAGTACGGCGGGCACTTCCTGCACGAGGCACGGACGTACGCCTCCTGGCAGTCCGGTGACATCCGCTCGGCCGTGAAGTCGGCTGCCACAACGGTCGAGGAACTGCGCGCGGAGGGCGTGTACCGGATCCTGACGCCCGACCAGTGCGTGGCGCAGGGTCTCGACAACCACGTGCTGCACCCGCTGTCCGGCGGGATGCCGATCGACGAGGGCTGGCGCAGCCTGCACCTGTTCTGCGAAGACGTACTGCCCCGGCTCGGGGAGTGAGCCGGGGCAGTACGTCTTACGGGTACGAGGAGAGGGGCAGCGGGGACTTGGCCCTTCTCCTCGAGTCTCGGGGCCTCTTCAGGAGGCTCAGCCCATCTCCTCCAGCGTCTTGCCCTTGGTCTCCTTGACGTACTTGAGCACGAAGGGGATGGAGAGCGCGGCGAAGATCGTGTAGATCACGTAGGTCGCGGAGAGGTTCCAGTCGGCCAGCGACGGGAAGCTCGCGGTGATGGCCCAGTTGGCGATCCACTGCGCGGAGGCGGCGACGCCAAGGGCGGCGGCGCGGATCCGGTTCGGGAACATCTCGCCGAGGAAGACCCAGACCACGACACCCCAGGACAGGGCGAAGAAGAGGACGAAGACATGCGCGGCGATGAGGGCGACCCAGCCCTGTGTCGCCGGCAGCTTGCCGTCGACGAGGTCGTACGAGAAGGCCCAGGCCTCGAGTCCGAGACCGATGACCATACCGACGGAACCGATGAGGGCCAGCGGCTTACGGCCGATCCGGTCCACGAAGATCATCGCGATCACGGTGCCGATGATGTTGATGATCGACGTCGTGAACGAGTAGAAGAACGACTCCGAGGGGTCGACGCCCACCGACTGCCACAGCGTCGAGGAGTAGTAGAACGCGACGTTGATGCCGACGAACTGCTGGAAGACCGAGAGGCCGATGCCGACCCAGACGATCGGCTTGAAGAAGAAGCTGCCGCCGAGCAGGTCCTTGAAGGTCGACTTGTGCTCGCTCTTCATGGCGTGCTCGATCTCGGCGACGCGGGCCTTCAGGTCGATCTTGTCGCCCTCGACCTCCTTGAGCACCTCACGGGCGCGGTCTTCCTTGCCCACGGAGATCAGGAAGCGCGGCGACTCGGGGATCGCGAAGGAGAGCAGGCCGTAGAGGACGGCCGGGACGACCATGACGCCGAGCATGACCTGCCAGGCCTCGATGCCCATCAGCTTGCCGCGCTGGTCGCCGCCGGCGGCGTTCAGGATGCCCCAGTTGACCAGCTGCGAGATGGCGATGCCGATGACGATCGCGGCCTGCTGGAAGGAGCCCAGGCGTCCGCGGTACGCGGCCGGGGAGACTTCGGCGATGTAGGCGGGGCCGATGACGGAGGCCATACCGATGGCGAATCCGCCGATGATGCGCCAGAAGGCGAGGTCCCACAGCGCGAACGGCAGCGCGGAACCGACGGCGCTGGCCGTGAAGAGGACGGCGGAGATCTGCATGCATCGGATGCGGCCGATGCGGTCGGCTATGCGGCCCGCGGTCGCGGCGCCGATGGCACAGCCGATCAGCGCGATGGCGATGACCTGGGCCAGGGTTGCCGAGCCGATGTCGTATCGGCTCCGGATGGCCTCGACGGCACCGTTGATCACGGCGCTGTCGTAACCGAAAAGGAAGCCGCCCATTGCGGCCGCCGCCGCGATGAAGATGACATGCCCGAGATGTTCGGGGTGAGCCGTCCTGGCTCCTGGTTGGGGTGCCTGCGCGGTGCTGGTCACGTGTAACTCCTCGGGCCACCCGGCCTCGCTGCCGGGGGTGTGGGGGCAAGCCCTTCGGTGGTGGTACCAGTGGCGCACAAGTTCACGCCTCCCACCACCTGAAGGTAAAAGCAACGTTGCAGAGACTATGCCTTCAAGTTTCGAAGTCAACAGTTCGGCAGCTGTGAATTTTTCGCACCCAAGCGGTCATCGTGCATTCACTACTTGAACTCAACTAGAAGCCCAGGTCATGACCGGTGCGCACTACACGCATCTAGCGCAGCCGCTGGCTGATGACCTTCGACACACCGTCGCCCTGCATGGAGACGCCGTACAGCGCGTCGGCGACCTCCATCGTCCGCTTCTGGTGCGTGATCACGATCAGCTGCGAGGCCTCCTGCAGCTCCTGCATGATCCGGATCAGCCGCTGCAGGTTGGTGTCGTCGAGCGCCGCCTCCACCTCGTCCATCACATAGAACGGACTGGGCCGCGCCTTGAAGATCGACACAAGGAGTGCGACGGCGGTGAGGGACCTCTCCCCACCGGACAGCAGGGACAGCCGCTTCACCTTCTTGCCGGGGGGCCGCGCCTCGACGTCCACACCCGTGGTGAGCATGTTGTCGGGGTCGGTCAGGATCAGCCGCCCGTCCCCTCCCGGAAACAGCCTGCTGAAGACACCCTCGAACTCACGCGCGGTGTCCCGGTACGCCTCTGTGAAGACCTGTTCGACACGCTCGTCGACCTCCTTCACCACCTGCAGCAGATCGGCCCGCGTCTTCTTGAGGTCCTCCAGCTGCTCGCTGAGGAACTTGTGACGCTCCTCCAACGCGGCGAACTCCTCCAACGCCAGCGGGTTGACCTTCCCCAGCTGCGCGTAGGCCCGCTCGGCCGACTTGAGCCGTCGCTCCTGCTCAGCGCGGTGGAAGGGCCGGGGCTGGTTGCGCGGGTGCTCCGGATCCTCGGGCAGTTCCTCGCCCTCGGCGGGCAGCGAGGGCGGCACGAGCTGGTCCGGACCGTAGTCCGCGACAAGCCCCGCCGGTTCGACACCGAGCTCCTCCAGCGCCTTCGTCTCCAGCTGCTCTATCCGCAGCCGCTTCTCGGCACCGAGTACCTCGCCGCGGTGAACCGAATCCGTGAGTTTGTCGAGCTCCGCCTTGAGATCGCGGCCTTCGTTGCGCGCTGCGACGAGGTCCTGCTCACGGCGGGCCTTGGCCGTGTCGGCGGCGGTGCGCTCCTCCTCCGCCCGGCGCAGCGACACTTCGACGTGCGCGAGGAGTTGCCGCGCTCCGGAGGCGACGGCCTCGGCGACCGCCGCCTCGTGCCGCAGCCGCGCCCGCCGCTGCTCCGCACGCGCGCGTGCCTCACGTTCCGCCCGTGCGGCCCGGTCGAGCCCGTCGGCCCGCCCCGCGAGCCCCTTCACCCGCTCCTCGTGCGTGCGCACCTGGAGGCGGGCCTCCATCTCGGTCTGCCGCGCGTTCGCGCCGTCCGCGGCGAGCCGATCCCGTACGGCCGTGTCGGGCTCCTCCTCGACGGGCATCTCCTCGGCCACCGCGAGCCGCTCGGCCAGCTCCTCTGCCTCCTCCGCGGCCCGGTCGAGCGCCTCCTGCGCCCGCGCCGCGGCGGCGGTGCTCCGCTCGGCCTCCCCGGCCGCGCCGCGCGCCTGCCCGGCCAGCCGCCCCAACTGCTGCGCCACGGACGACTTCTCACGCTCGGCGGCCCGCCGCCGTTCCCCCAGCTCCTCGACGAGCGCGGCCCGCTCCCCCCGCTCCTCTGCGGCCCGGTGCTGCGCCGCGCCGAGTTCCTCGCACCGCACGGCGAGCTCCTCGAGCTCGGCAGCCGCCTCGTCGACGGACGCCTGCACTTCGAGAAGGCTGGGCGCCCCGGCGGACCCGCCGTGCGCGAAGTGCGCTCCGAGCAGGTCCCCCTCGGCGGTGACCGCGGTCAACTCCGGCCGTGCGTAGACCAGGTCCTCGGCGTCCTCGAGGGTGCCGACCACGACGATCCCGCGCAGCAGCCGCCGTACGGCGGGCATGAGCTCGGCGGGACCACGGACGAGGTCGGCGGCGTACGGCGGCCCGGTGAGGGCCGTCTGCGGCGCTACGTCACCGGGGGTGGCGTTCGGAGTCAGGGCCCCGGAGGCGGCCCTTGCGGTTGTGTCGCCCAGAAAGGCCGCGGAGGGTCCCGCGCCGCCGGATGCGTCACGCCCGTCGGGGTGACCGCCGACGGGCACCGCACCGGAAGCGTTGTCAGCCGCCGTCCGGTGCTGCCCGTTGCCGTCGATGCCCTTGGTCTCGTGTACCCCCGCCTCCTCCGGAGCCCCGGCCAGCAGCAGGGCCGCGCGGCCCGCGTCCTGCTTGCGCAGCAGGCGGATGGCTTCGGCGGCCGAGGCGGGGGTGGTGACGGCGATGGCGTCCGCCGCGGCACCGAAGGCGGCGGCGAGCGCGACCTCGTGGCCGGGGGTGACGGACAGCAGCTCGGCGGCGGGGCCGAGGAGCCCTGTGAGACGGTCCCTGGCCCCCAGGAGCGCCCCCGTGCCGTCCTTGCGGCGCAGACCGAGGGCGAGGGCCTCGTGGCGGGCCTGGGTGGCGGCGCGCCTGCGTTCGGCCGCCGTGGCCGCCTCACGGGCGGCGCTCAGCGCGGTCTCCGCCTCGGACAGCGCCCGTTTGGCCGCCTCGTGCCGCTCCGTCAGTTCCGCGTCGCCCGCGTCCAGGCCGTCGACCTCGGCCTTCAGCTGCTCGTACTCCTCCTGCGCGGCGAACGCCCGCTCCTGGGCCTCGTCACGGGCAGCGGCGAGCCGGTCGATCTCGGCCTGGGCGGAGGCGGCCCGTGAACGGGCGGCGTTGACCTGGCCGTTGAGACGGGCCAGACCCTCGCGGCGATCGGCGATGGCGCGGGCCACATCCTTGAGGCGGCGCTCCTCGACGGCGAGCTCGCGCTCCAGTTCGGCCCGGTGCGCGACCGTGTCCTCCAGGGCGTGCTCGGCCGCCTCCAGGGCCGCTTCCAGCTCGGCCTCCTGCTCACGGATCCGCGCCGCCTCGCGCTCCATGTCCTCGGGGTCGCGCCCACGCCGCTCCTCGGCGGGCGCCGAAATGGCGCTCTTCACCCGCGCGTCGGCCAGCGAGATCGTGCCGCGCACCCGCTCGGCGAGCTGCGAGAGCTCGTACCAGGTCTGCTGGGCGCGCTGGAGCCGGGGCGTGAGCTGCCGGACCTCGTCCTCCAGGAGGGCCTCCCGCTGGAGCGCCTTCTTCAGTTCGGCCTCGGCGGTTTCCTTGCGTTGCTTGAGCGCTGCCTCGTCGGCGATCTCGGACCGGAGCGCCTGCCGCAGTCGTACGAGATCGTCGGCGAGAAGGCGCAGGCGGGCGTCACGCAGGTCGGCCTGGATGACGGCGGCGCGACGGGCGACGGCGGCCTGCCGGCCCAGCGGCTTGAGCTGGCGGCGCAGTTCGTCGGTGAGGTCCTGGACGCGGGCCAGGTTCGCCTGCATCGCGTCCAGTTTCCGCAGCGCCTTCTCCTTGCGCTTGCGGTGCTTGAGGACGCCCGCCGCCTCCTCGATGAACGCGCGCCGGCCCATCGGGTCGGCGTGCAGGACGGAGTCGAGCTGGCCCTGACCGACGATGACGTGCATCTCGCGGCCGATGCCGGAGTCGGACAGCAGTTCCTGGATGTCGAGGAGACGGCAGGTGTCACCGTTGATCTGGTACTCGCTGCCGCCGTTGCGGAACATGATCCGCGTGATGGTGACCTCGGCGTACTCGATGGGCAGCGCCCCGTCGGAGTTGTCGATGGTCAGGGACACCTCGGCCCGGCCGAGCGGCGGCCGCCCGGTGGTGCCGGCGAAGATGACGTCCTCCATCTTGCCGCCGCGCAGCGACTTGGCCCCCTGCTCACCCATGACCCAGCTCAGGGCGTCCACGACATTGGACTTGCCCGAACCATTGGGGCCCACGACACAGGTGATGCCAGGCTCGAACCGCAGCGTGGTCGCCGAGGCGAACGACTTGAACCCGCGCAGGGTCAGGGCCTTGAGGTGCACGCCGCCGGACTCTACCTTTCGGGCCGGTCTCACTCCATGAACCCACGGTTTCACCCATGAACGTGCAGGGCACACCAGACGTTAAAGAGTGGGAGGGCACGCGGGGGAAAGAAGAAGGGACGCCGGAGAGGCGTCCCTTGCAATTCTGACAACTTAGCGGTTGACACGGGCAGCCCAACCACTGCTGTCGTAGTGCGGTGCAGTGGTCAGGTGAGCGCAGGCTCCGCCTGGGGTACGTCGATGCTCTCGAGAAGCGAGTCGTGAGAAGCGGCAGCCGCGAGCGCATCGTTCTCGGCCTGAATCCGTACGAGCTCGGATTCGAGGTCCTGTACACGCTGCTGGAGCCGTCGCATCTCGGCGATGAGTCGCGGGTCGGAACCGCCGACGTAACCGAGAAGCGCCTTTGCCATGATGGATGGTCCTCCACACTGAGTGACCGACCGAAGCGGTGTGGGTCGTGAGGGAATCGCACCCGCGATGCTTGACACTTACTAAATTTTTGCTGCGGTTCCACATGCCAAACAGCTAAGGTGCGCGGGGCTTTCAGCGTCTCACCAAAAAGTTTGACGGTCAACACGATCACGCCCCGTATTGGCGGGCAACCCGCTGTCGCGCGGCCCTTCGGACGGCTGCGCTGCGACTCCTGCGGGACCCGGGGGGCGTGGAGATCATCCTTCTCTGCGGAGCCTGCCACGCCGAGCCGTTCTTGGCAACCACCAGGTCATTTCTGCTTCTGGCAGGTGCCGGTGGCATGCCATACCGCTTCCGCCAGGGGTGTTGCGCACGTCGCCGTCACCGGATCGCGAAGCCGTCGTAGATCCCCCGGGGCGTGTCCCAGATCTCAGTGACTCCGTCCACACGCCCGGGTGTGTCGTCCCCCTGGAGCCAGTCGAGCAGACCCTGGCATCCGGCCCGGGTTCCTTCCACGACCACCTGGACCCGTCCGTCGTCCAAATTGAGAGCAAAGCCACTCAGGCCGCCGATCTCCAGCGCCTTGGCCCGCGTGAACCAGCGGAAACCCACACCTTGGACACGTCCGCGCACCCAGACGACCAGCCGTACAACCTCGTTCATGGCTGCACGCTAACCGGACAAAGTCTCTCGCAGCACTTCCCCCACTCCCGCCATGCGGTACCGTCCCGACCCAATGAGTCTCATATGAAACCCACTCTTTCGAGTGAGGGACGCTGACCAAGAACGAGGAAGGCCAGGAGATGGGACGCCACGGACGCTCCGCCGTCGGCCGCGCCGCCACGGGCCGCGCCACGGGGGTTACGGAGACCCACGGACCCCTTACGGAAAGTTACGGTCCGGAGAACCTGTACGGCTACGCCGCCGTCGCCGACCTCCCGCCGACCGCCGCTGCCCGCTCGCACCGCAAGCGGAAGACCGCGACACCGGTACGCACGGGTCTGCTCGGCGTCTCCGCAGCCGTGGCACTGGGCACCGTGGCCGTCGCCTCCGGCGTCCTGCCCGGCACCGAGAACTACTCGCTCGGTGGTGGCAGCAACAACTCGGACAACGTGCAGGCCGTGGGGTCCCCGTCCAGCCAGGAGACCCAGCAGGGCGGTACGTCGGGCAGCGCGAGCGCGGACGGCCGCGAGGGCACTTCGACGAGCCGTGACGCCGACCGCTCCGCGTCGCCCTCGGCATCGGCGTCGACCGCTCCCGTGACCTCACCGGCCGCGCCGACGACGGCGCCCTCCCAGGCGCCCACCACCACCAAGCCGGGCAAGTCCGCCCACGCGAAGAAGCCCGCGACTCCGCCCGGCCAAGCCTCGAAGACGAAGGCGCCCACGACCACCGCCCCGGTCGACGTCTCCGCCCAGACGGCGGCCGAGACCGAGGTGCTCAAGCTGGTCAACGACGAGCGGGCCAAGGTCGGCTGCAGTCCGGTGGCGGCGAACAGCGCCCTGTCCGACCTGGCCCAGGCCTTCAGCGAGGACATGGCCACGCGCGACTTCTTCGACCACACCGACCCGAGTGGGCTCAGCCCCTGGGACCGGGCGGCCAAGGCCGGGATCACCAGCCTCGGCGGCGAGAACATAGCCCGCGGCCAGGCCGACGCCGCCGCCGTCATGGACGCCTGGATGAGCAGCCCCGGCCACCGCGCCAACATCCTGAACTGCGACTTCAAGACCCTGGGTGTGGGTGTGCACCTCGGCACCGGCGGCCCCTGGTGGACGCAGGACTTCGGCTACTAGCCGACGGCCCACCCCTCGCTACAAGACGAAGCCGCGCCCCTCGCTGCACGATGGGGCGCGGCTTTGTCGTGCGGGTGCGTAAACGATTGCGCAAGCGCTTACGCAAACCTTTGCGCGGCCCCGCACAAGCGTTTACTCAAACGATTGCGCAAGCGTTTACGCGGCCGCCCCGGCCACCGCCGCGCGCCCCAGCGCGAACACCCGCGCCGCCTCCGTGACCCGGCGCCCGAGGTGTTCCGCCGTGGCGATGTCGGCCTTGTGAACCGTCTCCGGACCCTCGTCGACATTGGTCTGGGCGGCGGCGCCGGCGAAGACGCCGAGCCGGTTGAGGTCGTGCTCGGAGGCCGAGGAGCTGTTCCAGCCCGGGTGCAGACCGAGGTTGACCCAGTTCATGCCGTGCTGGGCGGCCAGGATCTGGAAGAACTGCAGGGTGTGCAGCTTGTCGCCGCTCTTGGAGCCGGAGTTGGTGAAACCGGCGGCGAGCTTGTCGTGCCAGTCCTGTCCGAACCAGCGCTTCGAGGACGCCTCGGCGAAGACGTGGAAAGCGCCGGAAGCGGTGCCCATATACGTGGGCGAGCCGAACACGATCGCGTCCGAGGCGTCGAGCAGTTCCCACTGGGCGTCGGTGATCGAGTCGACGTTGATCAGATGCACCTGGGCACCCGCCTCGACGGCACCGGAGCGAACGGCCTCGGCGAGGACGGCGGTGTGGCCGTAGCCGGAGTGGTAGGCGATGGAAACGACAGGGGTACTCGTGGTGCTCACGATGGGGACTCCTCCAGGTGGTGACAACGAACCAAAGGAAAGCACTAACTTCTGGTAAGTGCAACCCTGTGGTTAGCGCTGCGCCGGAGTATGGTGGGCCCATGAAACCCAGCGTGCAGACCGCCGAGCGCGGTGAGTGTCAGGACCTCCCGTACGACGTGTTCGCACGCAGCTGCCCGTCCCGGGGCACGTTGGAGCACGTCACCGGACGCTGGGGATCGCTCACGCTCGGAGCACTGCACGAGGGAACGTTCCGCTTCAACGAGCTGCGGCGCAGGGTCGACGGCGTCAGCGAGAAGATGCTCTCCCAGACACTGCACGCGCTGGAGCGCGACGGCCTGGTGCACCGCGAGGCGCAGCCCACGAACCCCCCGCGCGTCGACTACACCCTCACCCCGCTCGGTCGCGAGGTCTCCGAGCGCCTGCTGACCCTCATCCACTTCGTCGAGGGCCGCATGGACGATGTCCTGACGGCCCGCGAGCGCTACGACGAGACCCGCGAGAGCTGATCCGGGCCTGCCACGTCGGGCCGAGCGGCTACGGCGTGACGCGCGGCGGGCGCTGGCAGCGCGGGCAGAAGTAGCTGGACCGGTTCATCCAGGCACGCCGCCGCATCGGCGTCCCGCACCGGCGGCAGGGCTCGCCCTCGCGGCCGTACGCGTCGAGCGAGCGGTCGAAGTAGCCGGACTCGCCGTTGACGTTGACGTACAGGCTGTCGAAGCTGGTGCCGCCGACGGCGAGGGCCTCGTTCATGACGTCGCGGATGTGGCCGAGGAGTTCGGCGGTGCGCGGCCGGGTGAAGCCGGCCACGGGACGTTCGTAGTGCAGTTTGGCGCGCCAGAGCGCCTCGTCCGCGTAGATGTTGCCGACCCCGCTGATCAACGACTGGTCGAGCAGGGCGCGTTTGATAGTCGTACGCCGGGCGCGCAGGGCCGTGTGGAACGCGGCGTCGTCGAAGAGGGGGTCCAGCGGGTCGCGGGCGATGTGCGCGATGACGTCCGGCAGGCCGTCCGGGGTGTTCTCGTGGAGGGAGAGCCCGCCGAAGGTGCGCTGGTCGACGAAGCGCAGCTCGGTGCCCTCCGCCCCGGCGGGGGCGGGCGTCCGGGTGTCGTCGAAGCGGATGCGGATGCGCAGGTGCTTCTCGTCCGGGGTGTCCTCCGGCTGCACCAGGAGCTGGCCGCTCATGCCGAGGTGCGCGAGGACGGAGAACGGGGAGTCCTCGAGGGGCAGCCAGAGGTATTTGCCGCGGCGCATGGCGGGTCCCACGCGGTGGTCCGCGAGCGCCTTCGCGAACCCCTCGGGTCCGGCGAGATGCCGCCGTACGGCGCGCGGGTGCCGTACTTCGACCGAAGCCACGGTCCGCCCGCTGACCCACCGCGCCAGGCCGCGCCGCACGACTTCGACCTCGGGCAACTCGGGCACGGGACTCCTCCGTAGGGACGGGCACGGGAACGACGCCCGAAGGTTACCTCGTGCCCGCGTCATCCGAACGGGAGTCCCGGACACACGGACACAAGACGCATCGGGCCCCTGTCGCGGCGCGTGCGCTGCGACAGGGGCCCGATGCTTACGAAGGTGCTACGAAGGAATCAGGCCGTGGCCGAGTCGCTCGTCGGAGCCGAGGGGGTGTCGGCGGTCCCCTCAGCGACCTTGGCAGCCTGCTCGGCGGCCTCAGCCGCTTGCTCGGCGGCCTGGGCCGACTTCGCTCGTTCGTCCGCGGCGGCGCGGATGGCACGCCACGCGGACTCCGCGGCCTGCTGCTCCGCTTCCTTCTTGCTGCGGCCGGTGCCGGTGCCGTACGAGACGCCTCCGACGCGGGCGGCAGCAGTAAAGGTCTTCTCGTGGTCCGGGCCGGTCTCCGAGACCAGGTACTCGGGAACGCCGAGCCCCTCGGTCGCGGTGAGTTCCTGGAGACTGGTTTTCCAGTCCAGGCCTGCGCCCAGATTCGAGGACTTCTCGATCAGTGGGTCGAAGAGCCGGTGGACGAGTTCGCCCGCCGCGTCCAGACCCTGGTCGAGATAGACCGCGCCGATCACCGCTTCAAGGGTGTCGGCGAGGATGGATGCCTTGTCCCGGCCTCCCGTGCCTTCCTCGCCCCGGCCGAGCCGGATGAAGGAGCCGAGTTCGAGGCCGCGGCCCACTTCCGCCAGCGCACGCGAGTTGACCACCGCGGCCCGCAACTTGGCCAGCTGGCCTTCGGGCAGGTCGGGGTGGGTGCGATACAGCGTGTCCGTGACCACGAGGCCGAGCACGGAGTCCCCGAGGAACTCCAGACGCTCGTTGGTCGGCAGACCGCCGTTCTCGTACGCGTAGGAACGGTGGGTCAGCGCACGCACCAGAAGGGCGGACTCGAGCTTGTACCCGAGCCGCCCTTCCAGAAGCGTGTGGGACGAGGCTGTGTTGTCCGCCTTTTTCTTGGCGTTTGGGTCCGCCTTGGCGTCAGACATCAGACCTCTCACCAGCCGCTCAGACCTCGAGGACCTGGCGCTTGTTGTAAGTGCCGCAAGCCGGGCACGCGATGTGCTGCAGCTTGGGCTCGTGGCAGCGCTCGCACGCAACCAGGGTGGGGACCGCAGCCTTCCACTGCGACCGGCGGTGGCGCGTGTTGCTGCGCGACATCTTCCGCTTCGGAACAGCCACGGCTACTTCTCCTGCTTCTCGTCGACGCCCGCTTCGGCGCCGCTCAACTCGTCCTTCTCGCCGTCTCCGGATGAACCAGCGAGTCCCTGCAGTGCCGCCCAACGGATGTCGACGGCGTCGTGGTGGTGGTCCGGGTCGTCCGCGAGCCGGACTCCGCATTCGGAGCACAGGCCCAGGCAGTCGTCCTGGCACACCGGCTGCATCGGCAGTGCGAGCACCACCGCATCACGCAGCACGGGTTCGAGGTCGAACAGTCCGTCCTCGATGAAGAGTCTGTCCTCGTCTTCCTCGGCGTCGTCGGCCGGCTCCGCTTTGACACGGCCCCGGTCGTCGGCGTCAGGGTACGAGAACATCTCCTGGAAGTCCGCTGCGAGCTCCAGCTCGAGCGGCTCCAGACACCTTACGCACTCCCCCTCGGCCCGTGCACGGGCGGTGCCTGTGACAAGCACACCTTCCATGACCGACTCGAGCCGGAGCTCGAGCTCCATCGGGGCGCCTTCCGGCACTCCGATGACTCCCTGGATCCCGAGATCCCTGGGGGCGTCGATCGTGCGGGTCAAGCGCTGCAGCGCACCAGGACGCCGCCCCAGCTCGTGTGTGTCGAACACGAGAGGATTGCGGTGGTCGAGGTGGGTGTTCAGAGCCGTTCCTGCTTTCGATCTTCGAAACTCGAGGGGTCGCCGCCCCTGGTGTTCCCGGGCAGCAGTGATCGCGGACGTACACGCGACCGAAGAACCAGGATACTGGACCTTTCGCTCTCGGCCCAATCCGGTGCCCAGCCGGTACCCGGACAATGTCCGTCAGGGGTCCGTCAGGGGTCCGTCCGGGGTCAGCGACCCTGTTCGTACGCCCGCAGCTGCTCGGCGCTGATCATGGTGGTGTCGAAGAGGCTGGTCTCGTCCAGGGCGTTCGCCATCGGGTCCAGGGCCCCCGGCTGCTGCTGCGGATAGGCCTGCTGCCCGCTCTGGTCGTACGCCGTCTGCTGGTCGTAGCCCTGCTGCTGCGGGTAGGCGGCGTACGGGTCGGCCTGCTGGTAGCCGTACGCGTCCTGCTGGGCGTACTGCTGCTGATAGCCGTAGGGGTCGGGCTGCTGCTGGTACGCGTAGGCGTCCTGCTGCTGTCCGTAGTCCGGCTGGGCCGGCACCTCGGGGGTCTGCACGGGCCGCTCGGGGGTCTCCGAGAGCTCGGCGAGGCCGGCCAGGTAGTCGGAGTCGCTGGTGTGATGGCCGGGCGTCCCGTCCTCCGCGAAGGTGCCCAGCTCGCCCAGGTCGTCACTGGCGATGCGGCCGTGCAGCTTCTGGCGACCCTTGCCGACGGCCTCCAGGGTCTTGGCGAGGACCGCCTCGAAGGCGCCGAGCTTGACGTCCACGTACACGTCGGCGTCCCGGCGCAGGGTCTCCGGGTCGTGGCTGCGCTCGGGTGCGTCCTCGTCCTCGTAGCCCTGCTCGTCGGTGCCGGGGCCGGTGCCGAGGAGCTTCTCGCGGCCGCGGCCGACGGAGCCGAGGGTCTTGGTGAGGACGACCTCGAAGTTGGCGAGCTTGGAGTCGACGTAGTCGTCGGCCTCCGCGCGGATCTCCTCGGCCTCCTGGCGGGCCTCGGCGAGGATGCGGTCCGCCTCGTTCTGGGAGCGGCGGGCGACCTCGGTGTCGGAGATCAGGGAGCCGCGCTGGGCGTGCGCCGACTCGATGATCCGCTCGGCCTCCTGGCGGGCCTGCTCGACCATCTGCTCGCGGCCGCCGATCAGCTCCTCGGCCTGCGCGAGGGAGCCGGGCAGCGCCTGGCGCACCTCTTCGAGCATCGAGAGGAGCTCGGCGCGGTTGACCACGCACGAGGCCGACATGGGCATGGAACGGGCGCTGCCGACCGCCGCGACGATCTCATCGAGCTTCTTCTGCACGTCCACCGTGTGCTCGCCACTCTCTACAGCTGTGATGGAGACGGACGGGTCGACTGTACGACCACTCCCACCCCGCCCGACACCTGGTGACGCACTGTCAGGCGCTCAGCTCTTTCCGAGCCGCCCCTTGAGCGCCTCCAGGACGACCTCCGGCACCAGGTGGGAGATGTCGCCGCCCCACTGGGCGACCTCCTTCACGAGCGAGGAGGAGAGGAAGCTGTAGGTGGGGCTGGTCGGGATGAACAGCGTCTCGACGCCCGAGAGGCCGTTGTTCATCTGGGCCATCTGGAGTTCGTAGTCGAAGTCGCTGACCGCGCGCAGGCCCTTCACGATGGCGGGGATGTCGCGCTGCTTGCAGAAGTCGACGAGGAGGCCGTGGTACGCCTCGACCTGGACGTTGCCGAACTCTGCGGTGACCTCGCGGATCAGCTCGATCCGCTCGTCGACGGTGAACAGGCCCTGCTTCGACTGATTGATCATCACCACGACGTGCACGACGTCGTAGAGCCTGGAAGCGCGGGCGATGATGTCGAGGTGTCCATTGGTGATGGGGTCGAATGACCCCGGACAGACGGCGCGGCGCAACTGTGGTCCCTCGCTCTCCGGTCCGGTCATCGTGCGTCTTCGCACGTAGAGGCGGCGCGACCGTACCAAAACGTCCCCTCGCCGTAACGACGGGCCCGGATCGCGTCGAAACCGTCCGGCCAGCCGAATTCGCCGCCTCTGGTGCTGCGCTCCACGGTGACGAGCGCTTCGTCCGCGAGCCAGCCCTGCGTCCGGAGTGTGAGCAGAATCTCGCGAAGATCGTCGTCGGAGACGGCGTACGGCGGGTCGAGGAAGACCAGGTCGTACGGATCCGTAGGCGCCGAGCCCTGGATGATCTGTTCCGCTTTGCCCGATCTGACCTCGGCGCCGGGCAGGCCCAGCGTTTTCACGTTCTCGCGGATGATCCGGGCCGCGCGGGCGTCGGCCTCGACGAGGAGTGCGTGCCCGGCGCCGCGGCTGAGCGCCTCCAGGCCGACGGCGCCCGAGCCCGCGTACAGGTCGAGGACGCGCTCGCCCTCCAGCGGGCCGCCGAGCAGGGACTGCCAGGTGGAGAAGAGGCCCTCGCGCGCCCGGTCGGAGGTGGGGCGGGTGCCGGTGCCCGGCGGGACGGCCAGACGGCGTCCGCCGGCCCGGCCGGCGATCACGCGGGTCATGAGGGTCCTTTGCGCTGGAAGTGTGTCGGGGCCAGTCTCTCAGCCCTTGTCCAGGTACTGCTCGCGCTCCTCGTCGAGGAGCGCCTCCAGGGCCGTGCGCAGGCCGGGGAGGGCGCTGAGCTCGGGGTCGGCGGCGACGACCGCGGCAGCCTCCTCGCGGGCCTCGGCGATGATCTCCTCGTCCTCGATGACGGCGAGCATGCGCAGCGAGGAACGGACGCCGGACTGGGCCTGGCCGAGCACGTCGCCCTCACGGCGCTGTTCGAGGTCGATGCGGGAGAGCTCGAAGCCGTCGAGCGTGGACGCCACCGCGGTCAGCCGCTGGCGGGCCGGGCTCGCCTCCGGCATCTCGCTGACCAGGAGGCACAGCCCGGCGGCGGAACCACGGCCGACGCGGCCTCGCAGCTGGTGGAGCTGGGACACGCCGAACCGGTCGGCATCCATGATCACCATGGCCGTGGCGTTCGGCACGTTCACCCCGACCTCGATCACCGTCGTGGCGACCAGGACGTCCGTCTCGCCCGCGGCGAAGCGACGCATCACGGCGTCCTTGTCGTCGGGCTGCATACGGCCGTGCAGGACCTCGACCTTGAGTCCTTGGAGGGGTCCCTTGGCGAGCTGGTCGGCGACGTCGAGGACGGCGAGAGGCGGGCGCTTCTCGGCCTCGTCCTCGGGGGACTTCTTCTTGGCCTTCTTCGGGTCGGCAGGTTCATCGATGTCGTCGCCGATGCGCGGGCAGACCACGTACGCCTGATGGCCGTTCTCCACTTCTTCGCGCACGCGCTCCCACGCGCGCGTGAGGAAGTGCGGCTTGTCGGCGGCGGGGACGACATGGGTGGCGATCGGCGAACGCCCGGCGGGGAGCTGGTCGAGGACCGAGGTCTCCAGGTCGCCGAAGACGGTCATCGCGACCGTGCGTGGAATGGGCGTGGCGGTCATCACCAGGAGGTGCGGCGGCTGCTTGCCCTTGCCGCGCAGGGCGTCGCGCTGCTCGACACCGAAGCGGTGCTGCTCGTCCACCACGACCAGGCCCAGGTCGTGGAACTGCACCTTGTCCTCGATCAGCGCGTGGGTGCCGATCACGATCCCGGCCCCACCGGTGACCAGGTCGAGCAGCGCCTGCCGCCGTCCCGCCGCCCCCATGGACCCGGTGAGCAGCACGACCTTGGTGGAGTGCTCGGACCCGCCGAGCATGCCGCCCTCGGCCAGCTCGCCCATCATCTCGGTGATCGACCGGTGGTGCTGCTGGGCGAGCACCTCGGTCGGCGCGAGCATCGCGGCCTGCCCGCCCGCGTCGACGACGGCGAGCATGGCGCGCAGGGCGACCATGGTGTTGTGAGTGACGGTGAAGTTGTCGGTGACGTAGGCGTGGCTCGGGTGAGCGACGCTGATGCACTGGACCTGCTTGCGCCCCACGTACTCGACTGCGCGAATCCCGCGTCGGAAAGTGTTGTATTTCGGCCGAGGGCGCATCCGGTCTGCCTTCCGGGCGAGCCGAAATGGGCCGTACTCCTCGGGCAAGGCGATCGATACGTTGAAGGCGGCCTTCTTCGGCAGGACCCGCGCACGTCCCCCGAGCGACCGGACGAGCCAGGCCACATCATCGGCCAGCCGCCTGGAGACCGAGCAGAACGAGACGCTCATGCCCTGGGCGTCCACAGTCCCGTCCGTGTCCATCAGCCCCTGCAGTACGGCGAGACGGTCCTTGATCGAGGTGTTCTTGAAGACGGGAGGGAGGAATTTGTCGTGCGAACCCGCCCCCCAAAGCCCGAGCGCACGCAGCGCACTGATCACCGGATTCCTTCGTGTGCCCCCCCTTGGCCCCGAAAGCCTGAGGGTGTAATCACAGCGCGAGCCGGGCACCGCCACCAGTTCGCAGTCCGGAGGCGAGGCGAAGCGGACAGCCGCCAGAACCTCCTCGTCGATTGTCGACATACGGAGGTTGTGCCTGAAGGATCCATCCCCCAGAAGCAGCCCGAAGAGATAGGGATCCAGAGGCGGCGTTGTTCCATCGCTGAGATCCACTGGCGTGACCGCCGGGAGGTACCACTTCGACGAGCCGTTCGCCTTGTGGATGTCTGCTCTGATCTCCCGGGCAGTCAGCACCTTCGGCTCCTGACCTCGGTCCCACTCGCAACTGGTGCCGACGATCCACAGATGCTCGTCATCGCACTCCACCGTGGAGTCGTCGGACAGGACAAGCTGCCAGACATCGCGTTCGCCCTGCGGAAAGACTCCGTCGACCAGGGCGATGTCACCCACGGGAGTGACAACAGCGTCCCCGACTGAGACATCACCCATTCTCTTGAAGCCCGCAGGCGTCAGGACCAGGGAGTCAAGCGGCTGAGCCTTTCCCGAACCGACTTCCCCCTGCAGCAGCCGGTGCATCGGGTGCTCGGTGGCGAGGTCGTCGAAAATCTCCTTGGAGACCTTCTGCTGGCCCTCGGTGAGAGTGAAGGGCAGCTTGGCGTCGAAGGCGGTCAGCAGCCCGTCCGGCTTGGGGAGACGGGCCACGGCGGGGAGTTGGGCGTCGGCGTGCCGGCGGCGGGCCAGGGCGACCTGGAGGACGAAGGCCTCGTCCCACTTGAGACGGGCGCGGGCGTCATGGATGTCCGCCTTGGTGTGCGGGCGGTGGATCTTCAGGAGGGCCTCGGGGAGGGAGACCAGGCCACGACCGTCCCGGAGGGAGTCCGGCAGCGGGTCGACGGCCTCCTGGGCGCTGAGCAGCACCGTCTGCACGGACTTGGCGATCTTCCAGGACTCCAGCTTGGCGGTGGCCGGGTAGATCGGAATGAGCGCGCCCGCCCAGGAGTCGACGGTCTCGGCGGCGTCGTCGCTGTCGGCGCGCAGCGGCTCGTACGCCGGATGGGCCAGCTGGAGGCGGTGGTTGAAGACGGAGACCTTGCCGGAGAACATCGCGCGGGTGCCGGGCAGCAGATCCTTGTGGGGTTTGTGCACGCCGTTGCCGAAGAAGACCAGCTGGAGGCGGCCGCTGCCGTCGGTGATGGTCACTTCGAGGCGCTGGCCCTTGCCGCGGGGCGCCTTGGCGGAGGCGAAGGTGAGCAGGCGCGCGTCGGCGACCTGGGCGACCACCGTGACGTGCTCGTCCATGGGCAGGTCGGCGAGGTGGGTGAGCTGCCCGCGCTCCTCGTATCTGCGCGGGTAGTGGTGCAGCAGGTCGCCGACGGTGTGCAGGCCGAGGTGCTCGGCCATCACCTTCGCGGTGGGGGGACCGAGTACCTTCTTCAGTGGTTCATCGAGCGCGGGCACGAGATCCATTGCACACCACACCACTGACATTGCCGTATACGTCCCGGAAATCCGCTGGTCAGACGGCTCGTTCCGGGCCTAGGATGACGCGCTCCGGCCCTCTTCGCGGTCACCGTCCCCCGGGACCGCCCGACCCCGCGCCGTCGCACGTCCCCCCACCCTCGGCGCAGCGACGATGGACTCCCAGACCTCACAGTCATCACAGGCATCCCAGTCACCTCACACCTTCCAGGTCGACCTGCGTGGTCTGGTGGACCTGCTCTCCCATCACCTCTACTCCAGTCCCAAGGTCTACCTGCGCGAACTGCTGCAGAACGCCGTGGACGCGATCACCGCCCGACGGGCGGAGCAGCCGGACGCCCCGGCCGCCGTACGCCTGTACGCCGAGGGCGGCACGCTGCGTGTGGAGGACTCCGGCATCGGGCTCACCGAGTCCGACGTCCACAGCCTCCTCGCGACGATCGGCCGCAGTTCCAAGCGGGAGGAGGGCCTGCAGGCGGCGCGCTCCGACTTCCTGGGGCAGTTCGGCATCGGGCTGCTGGCCTGTTTCGTGGTCGCCGAACGCATCCGCGTCGTCAGCCGCAGCGCGCGTACGCCCGACGCGGCCCCCGTGGAGTGGACGGCGACCGACGACGGCTCGTACACCGTGCGCACGCTGCCGCACGAGGCCCGTCCCGAACCGGGCACCACCGTGCACCTGGTGGCGCGCGCCGGTGCCGGCGAATGGCTCACCGAGGAGCGGGTCCGCTCCCTGGCCCGGGACTTCGGCTCGCTGCTGCCGTACGACGTACGCGTCGGCGACGAGGCGATCGCGGACCTTCCGGCGCCCTGGGACCGCACCCATCCGAGCCCCGCCACCCGCAGGGTGGCCCTGGCCCGCCACTGCCACGACCTGTTCGGCTTCACACCGCTGGACACGATCGACCTGAACGTGCCGCTCGCCGGAGTCCGCGGCGTGGCGTACGTCCTGCCGTCCGCGGTCAGCCCCGCCCAGCGCGCGAGCCATCGGGTGCACCTGAAGGGCATGCTGCTCACCGAGCGGGCCGAACAACTGTTGCCCGACTGGGCGTTCTTCGTGCGCTGTGTCCTGGACACGGACAGCCTGCGGCCCACCGCCTCGCGCGAGTCGCTGTACGAGGACGAGACCCTGGCGGCCGTACGCGAGGCCCTGGGCGAGCGCATCCGGTCGTGGCTGACGGGGCTCGCGGCGGGCGACCCGGAGCGTCTGGCGGCCTTCCTGTCGGTGCACCACCTGGGCGTGAAGTCCCTGGCGCGGCACGACAACGAGATGCTGCGCACGATGCTGCCGTGGCTGCCCTTCGAGACGACCGACGGACGGCTGTCCCTGGAGGAGTTCGCGCTGCGTCACCCGGTGGTGCACTTCACACGGACCGTGGAGGAGTACCGGCAGGTCGCGCCCATCGCCTCCGCGCAGGGCATCGGGGTGATCAACGGCGGCTACACGTACGACAGCGAGCTGGTGGAGGCGCTGCCGTCGGTGCGTCCGGGGACGGTCGTCTCGGAACTGGACGCCGACACCGTGACGGCGCACCTGGACGCCGTCGACCCGGCCGAGGAGCTGGCCCTCTCGGGCTTCCTGATGGCCGCCCGGGCCAAGCTCGACCCCTTGGGCTGCGACGTGGTGCTGCGCGCCTTCCACCCGCTCTCCGTGCCCGCCCTGCACCTGGACGACCGGGCGGCCCGCCACGAGCAGGCCCGCGCGGAGGCCGAGGAGCAGGCCGACGACCTGTGGGCAGGCATTCTCGGCTCGCTGCGCGGCAGCGCGCCCCGCGCCCGCCTGGTCCTCAACCACCTCAACCCACTGATCCGAAGGATCAGTTCACTGCGTGACCCGGAGCTGATAGGCACCGCCACGGAGTCCCTCTACGGACAGGCCCTCCTCATGGCGCAGCGCCCCCTGCGGCCCGCCGACTCCGCGCTCCTCAACCGCGCGTTCATCGGCCTCCTGGAGTGGGCCACCCACACCGAGCCCGGGAAGGACGACCTCCGATGAGCCAGGCCATGGGCATGGACTTCGACACCCTGCGCCAGGCGATGGCGGACAACCAGGAGCAGCCGGAGGGTCCCGCCCGCAACGCGCGCGCGGAGCAACTGCTCGTCGAGGCCGAGAAGCTGAACATCCCGCTCGCCGTGATCGAGGCGCTCGGACACCAGCTGAAGGTCTACAACTACAGCTCCGAGAAGGACAAGATGTTCGTCCCCTTCGCGCGCCTGCTGCGCATGTGGGACGAGCGCCCCGAGGACTTCGACGAGTACGAGACCCACTCCCTGCACTGGGTCTTCAAGTGGATGTCGGCCGGCATGCTCGACCAGCCGCACATCCCGCTCGCCTCCATAGAGAAGTGGCTCGGCGAGATGGAGCACCGCTACCGGCTGGCCGCGCACTCCGAACGGGCCGTGCGCGGGGCCGAGTTCAGCGTCGCCGCGCACCTGGGCGACCTGGACCGCGCCGAACGGGCGTACACCGCGTGGCTGGCCGCCGACCGGGACACCATGGCCGACTGCCACGCGTGCGAACTCCACAGCCAGGGGTGGTGGCGGGCGGAGCGCGACGCCGACGAGGAGGCGCTGGAACTGTGGCGCCCGGTCCTGGAGGGCGAGTACACCTGCGCCCACGAGCCGCACACCGTGCTGGCGTCCTCCCTGGTCCCCCTGCTGCGTCTGGGTCGCCTGGACGAGGCCCGCGCCCATCACCTGCGGGGCTTCAGGCTGGTGCGCCCCATGGAGAGCATGCGCGGCGCGTACGCGGACCACGTGGAGTTCTGCGCGCTCTCCGGCAACGAGGCGCGCGCCCTGGAGCTGCTCGCGGAGCGCCCCGCCTACTTCACCGACTCCGGGGACCCGCGCAGCAAGCTCGACTTCATGGCCGTGACGGCTCTCCTCATGGACCGCCTGACCGGGCTCGGTCTCGGCGATCAGCCGGTGCCGGGACCGGCCGGCCGGGAGTGGACCGCGAGCGGGCTCGCTGTCCACGCGCGCGGGGAGGCCCTTTCCCTGGCGGCGCTCTTCGACGCGCGTAACGGCACGTCGTACGTCAGTGAGCGGGCTCGTGGGCGGATGGATCAGCGGCCGTTGGTCGAGCGCTTGCCGCTGGGGGTGCGGTCCCGGTCCGCGCGACACTTGTCGCCTTCGGGCTCCGCTACGGGTTCCGCTTCGGCTTCGGCTTCGGCCCGATCGTCTGCCGCCTTCGTGGAGTCGGATGCCGGCTCGGACCCGTCCTCGCTCTCGGCGCTGCTCACCGAGGCCCGGCGGCTGTCCGCGACCCGGAGCCCGGACGCCGTCGAGGCCTGGGCTGCGGTCTCACGGGCCGCCGAGGGCCGGGAGCTGGGCGTCCGCGACCGTGCGGAGATCGCCGACCACGCGGCGATGGAACGCGGTCCCGAGGGCATCGAACTCTTCCACGAGGCGGCCGGGCTCTACGCCGAGGCGGGCGACCCCGGCGAGGCGCTCGCGGCCCGTGCCCGTGCCGCGTACGTCCTCGCTCTCACCGGCGGGCCCGAGGAGGCGCTCGCGACCGTCTCGGAGCTGTACGAGGGGGTGCTCGCCCTGCTCGCGGACGGCGGGACGGGGGTGTCCCAGGCGGCGTCCGTGCTGGTGGGGCGGGCGCGGATATTGATGCAGTTGGTGCAGGAGGGCGCGGACGAGGACGAGCCGGGGGCGACGGCATACGGGACGGCGGGCTCCGGGACCGCCGATTCCGGGACCGCCGGGGACGAGGTCGTGGGCGCCGCCGAGGCGGCCGTGCGGGAGCTGTTGGCGCTGGCCGAGCCGCACATCTCGGACGTGCGGATGGCCTCGCGGGCCGCGGAGGCGCGGGCGATGCTCGGTGAGCTCGCGGCGCACGCCGGGGACGCCGAGGCCGCCGCGGAACTGCTCGGGCAGGCCTCGGAGGCGTTCGTGGCGGCGGGGTTGCCGTGGTTCGCCGTCGAGTACGAGTCCCGGCTCGCCGGGATCGCCCGGCACCTGGGCGACGCGGAGGGGGCCGAGCGGGCCGCACGCGCGGCGCTGGAGCACGGAGGGCCTCGCCTGGAGCCGATGGGGCACGCGCAGCTGCACCTGCAGCTCGCCGAGGTCCTGGGCGCCACCGGGCAGTTCGGGCCCGCATCGGAACACGCCCTGGAGGCCGCGCACTGGGCCGACGAGGCGGGCCAGGGGCCCACCCTCGGCGCCTGGGCCCGGCACCAGCTCGGCGGGTTCCTGCTCCGTCAGGAGCGGTGGGCCGAGGCCGCGGAGATCCTGGAGTCGGCGCTGCCCGACCTGACCACCGAGATGCACGGCGACGGTGCGATCGTGCAGACGCGATGGTGGCTCGGCGACTGTCTCACCGAGCTCGGCGAACACCGTGCGGCGGCCGAGCACTGGTTGCGTGCCGCGGACATCGCCCGGCACTGGCCCGGGCAGCGTGACCACGCGATGCTCGCCCATCTCGCCGCCGAGGCGCTAGGCCACGCCGAACTGCCCGCGCAGGCCGAGCAGGCGTACGCGCGCGCCGGTGATCTGTGGCGTGCCGTCGGCAACGTCCACGGTCTGATCCGGTCGCTGCGGGCCCGGGCGTGGGTCGCGTTGCGTACGGACTCGGGGCTGGACGGGGCGCGGGAGTCGATGGCGGCGGCGGTGCGGGAGTGCGAGGAGGGGCTTCTGGCGGTGTCGTCCTCCGTCGGGGCCGAGGCTGTGGTGGGCGCCGATGCCGCGGAGGGCTCGGATGCCGTGGAGGAATCCGATGCTGTGGAGGCCCGTCATCGCCTTGTCGCCGAACTCGGTCACACACATCGGCAGTTCGGTGACCTCGTCGCCCGTTCCGTTCCGGACGACGCGCGGGAGGCTCTGGCCCACTACACGCGGGCCATCTCCGTCTTCGCGTCCCTCGGCGACGACGCCCTCGACGCGCGCACCGGGGCCGAGCTCGCGGCGGGGTGGCTGGAGGCCGATCTGCTCCGGCCCGCGGCGGCGGCCGCACGCGCGCGTGCGGTGCTCTCCGCGTACGCGGGTGTGGACGGGCAGGCCGCGGAGGCACGTCGGGCCGAGGCGGAGAACATGCTGGGCGTGACGGAGAAGCAGCGGGACCGGTGACGGACCGGGGCGGGACCAGTGACGGACCGGGGCGGGACCGGTGACGGACCGGGGCAGGGGGCTCGCCCCCGCCGCCCCCACCCGTTCCCGTCCCCCCGGGGGCTGCGCGACCAGCCCCCACCCACCCGCGGCCGAAGAAACACCCGGGTCCTGCGGCGGCGCCCCAGGCGGCTACTCCACCCCGATCAGCAGCAACGCACCCTGTCGCCCGCCCCGGTACGCCACCGTGTCCACGGCCAAGTACGACTCCCGGACCCGCGCTTCGAGATGGGCGGCGATGGAGCCGGGAGCCTCGTCGCCCAGGACGAGGGTGACCATCTCCCCGCCGGCGGCGAGCATGCGGTCGAGGACGGTTTCGGCGGTGGCGGTGATGTCGGAGCCGATCACGGCGACATCGCCGTCGATGAGCCCGAGGACGTCGCCGGCCTGGCAGATGCCGGCCATGGTCCAGGACTGACGCTCGGCGACGGCGACCTCGGCGTAACGCGTGGCGCCCGCCGCCGAGGTCATGGCGACGACGTCCTCGTCGAAGCGACGTTCGGGCTCGTGGACGGCGAGCGCGGCGATGCCCTGGACCGCGGAGCGGGTCGGGATCAGCGCGACCCGGACGCCCTCCGTACGGGCCTGCTCGGCGGCGGCCGCCGCGGTGTGGCGCAGATCGGCGTCGTTGGGCAGCAACACCACCTCGCGCGCGTGGGCCCGGCGTACGGCCTCGACGAGTTCCCCGCTCGCGGGCGGTTCCCCGGGCCGCGCGAGCACGGTGGTCGCCCCGGCCTCGGCGTACAGCCCGGCCAGCCCTTCGCCGGGCACGACCGCCACCACGGCCCGCTGCGCCCGCTCCCGGGGCGGCCGCCCGGCCGCGTCCGCCGTGTGGGCGTCGCCGAGCCCGAAGTGCGTGATCCTGATCCGGTACGGCCGCCCGGCCTCGACCCCCGCCTCCACAGCGGCACCGGCGTCGTCCGCGTGCACATGGACGTTCCACAGCCCGTCCCCGCCGACCACGACGAGCGAGTTGCCGAGGCGGTCGAGCCGGGCCCGCAACCGCGCCACGTCCGCGTCCTCGGCCTCCAGCAGATAGGTCACCTCGAAGGCCGGGTTGTCTTCCCCGGGCCCGCCGTCCACGCACACGCCGTTCACATCCACACGGTCCAGGCCGTCCACACGGTCCACGCCACTCACGCCGTCCATGCCATTCACGCGCGTATGGACCTCGACCGCCACCCGTCCGGCGCCCGGGGACTCCCCCGTGAACGTCTCCGCCAGTGCCGCCAGCACCGCCAGCAGCCCCCGCCCACCCGCGTCGACCACACCGGCGCGCTCCAGCACGGCCAGCTGGCCGGGGGTCGCCATGAGGGCCGCCCGTGCTCCCTCGTACGCCGCGCACGCGACCGTGCCGCAGTCGCCCTCCGTACCGGTGGCCGCCTCGGCGGCGGCCGCCGCGACCGTGAGGACCGTGCCCTCCACGGGGTGCGCCACGGCCTCGCGTGCGGAGTCGGCGGCCTGTCGGAGGGCCAGCCGAAGGGCCTGTCCGTCGGTGTGAGCGGTCTCACCCTCGGTCTCACCCTCGGCACCACGCTCGGCCTCACCGGCGGTCTCACTCCCGGCCTCACCATCGGCGGCGAGTACCTGCGCCATGCCGCGCAGCAGCTGCGCGAGGATCGTCCCGGAGTTCCCGCGGGCCCCGATCAGCGCCCCGTGCGCCATCGCCCGCACGGCGTCGGCGAGAGTGGGCAGACCGATCCCCGTGACCCCCGTGGAAACGGCTCCAGTGGGAGCGGACCCCGTGGAAACGGCTCCAGTGGGAGCGGACCCCGTGGAAACGGCTCCAGTGGGAGCGGACCCCGTGGAAACTGCTCCAGTGGGAGCGGACCCCATGGGACCGGCCCCCGTCACCGTCTCGTAGCCCGCGAAAACCGCCTCCACCGCAGCTGCCGCAGACTCCACCGTCAGATACAGATTCGTCCCGGTGTCCCCGTCCGCGACCGGGTAGACATTGATGGCGTCGATCTCCTCGCGGGCCCGCCCCAGCGCCTCCAGCGCGAGGCCGCACCAGGTGCGCACCGCGAGAGCATCCAATGTCTGCGGCACCTGCGGCACCTGCGCCTCCTTGAGCTTCTGGACGTGGCACGCAGCGTAGACCCAGGATGGGTTACTGACGGTAGGGGGCCCCAAGGAGGGCTGGGGTGAGCTCCGGGGCCGCCATGGTAGTTTCGTTCTCCGGACGCAGTCGTTGTATGCTGCTCCAGTTGCCCGATTCGATCGGGTCTTCCCCCTGGCACCGCCACTCAGATCCTAGATCTCGATTCCGGCATGCCGGGATCAACCGTAAGAGCATCTGAAGTCTTTGGAGTGACCCGTGGCTGCCAACTGCGACGTCTGCGGCAAGGGGCCGGGCTTCGGCAACAACATCTCGCACTCGCACCGCCGTACGTCCCGTCGCTGGAACCCCAACATCCAGCGCGTCCGTACCGTGGTGGGCGGGACGCCGAAGCGCGTGAACGCTTGCACCTCGTGCATCAAGGCCGGCAAGGTCTCGCGCTGACGCAACTCCCCCGAGCTCTCGACTCCGCTCGAGCAGGGGGGACCCCATGCGCGCGGCCACTGCTGGTTCGCTTAAAAACCGGTCCACCTCTCACGGTGGGCCGGTTTTTTGTCGTGGCGGGTGTCCCACGCGCGCGTAGCCCCCGTCTTCCGGACCTGCCAGAATCTGCCGAATGCGCTTCGGCATCCTGGGCCCCCTCGAGATCCGCACCACGGACGGCAGCCCCCTGGACCCCGGCGGCCCCCGCCCCCGCGCGCTGCTCACCCTGCTCCTCCTGGATGCGGGCCGGACCGTCTCCGTGGAGCGGCTGACCGACGGCCTGTACGGCACCGAGCCGCCGGCCGGGGCCGCCAACGCCCTCCAGTCCCAGGTTTCCCGGCTGCGCAGGCGGCTCGGCCCCGACACCGCGATCGAGGCCGACCCCACCGGCTACCGCATCGCCGTCCCTCCCGACGCCGTCGACGCCCACCGCTTCGAGCAGCTCTCCCGCGAGGGAGCCTCGGCCCTCGCCCAGGGGGACCACTCCCGAGCCGCGGCCTTGCTCCGGGAGGCGCTCACCCTGTGGCGCGGCCCGGCCCTGGCCGACCTCCCGGGCGCGCACGCCCAGGTGACCCGCCTCGAAGAGCTGAGGCTCACCGCCGTACAGGACCGTGTCGACGCGGACCTCGCGCTCGGCGGCGGCCCCGCACTCGTCCCGGAACTGCGGGAACTGCTCGGCGCGCATCCCTTGAGCGAGCGGCTGTACGGACAGCTGATGCGGGCCCTGCACGCGAGCGGCCGGGCCGCCGAGGCGCTGACGGTGTACGAGGAGGCGCGGCGCACCCTCGCCGAGGAACTGGGCGCCGACCCTTCGCCCGGCCTGTCCGCCCTCCACCTGGAACTGCTCCAGGGCGCGGGCCCCGCCCACCGGCGGCTCCCCGCCCAGCTGACCCGCTTCATCGGGCGCGACGGCGAACTCGCGCGCATCGGCGCTCTGCTCACCCAGGAGCGCCTGGTCACACTCACCGGGCCGGGTGGAGCGGGCAAGACCCGCCTGGCGATCGAACTCGCCCATGCGAACGCGGACGCGCGCGTCAACGAAAACGCTCGCGTAAACGAATGCGCAAACGCTTACGCACACGTTTGCCTCGTCGAGCTCGCCTCTCTCACCGACCCCTCCCAGCTTCCCTACGCCCTGCTCACCGCCCTCGGTCTGCGCGAAGGTTTCCGCACCCCCGCGGGGGACACCACCGACCGCCTCCTCGCCGCCCTGGAGGACAGCGAGCTGCTGCTGGTCCTGGACAACTGCGAGCATCTGGTCGAGGACGTGGCACGGATCACCGGGCTGCTCCTCGGCGCCTGCCCGGGTGTGCGGATCCTCGCCACGAGCCGTGAGTCGCTGGGGATCACCGGTGAGGTGCTGTTCCCGGTGCCACCGCTGTCGGCGGAACCGGCCGCCCGACTGTTCCTGGACCGGGCGGCCGCCGTGCGCCCCGGTTTCGCGGGGCACGCGCGCGTGCCGGACATCTGCGCCGCCCTGGACGGGCTGCCGCTGGCGATCGAGCTGGCGGCGGCGCGGCTGCGGACGCTGACCCCGGACGAACTGGCCGACCGCCTCACCGAGCACGTCGAGGACGACCGCTTCCGACTGCTGTCCCGGGGTGACCGCACCAAGGCACCCCGGCACCGCACCCTTCGTGCCGTCGTGGAGTGGAGCTGGGAGCTGCTGGACGAGGAGGAGCGGGAGCTGGCGCGACGGCTGACCGTGTTCTCCGGGGGCGCGACGGTCGAGGCGGTCGAGACCGTGTGCGGGACGCCCTTTCCGGAGGACCTGCTGGCCTCGCTGGCCGAGAAGTCGTTCCTGGAGGTCACCGAGGGGCGCTACCGGATGCTGCAGACCATCCGCGCGTTCGGCGCCGAGCACCTGGTCCGCGCGGGCGAGCAGCGCCGGCTGCGGGACGCCCACGCCGCGTACTTCCTGCGTCTGGCCGAACGGGCGGAGCCGCTTCTGCGCGGCGGTGGCCAGTTGCCCTGGCTGGACCGGCTGACCGCCGAGCACGCAAACCTGGACGCGGCCTTGCGTCATCTCGTGCGCGCCGACCGGGAGAAGGCCCTGCGGCTGATGGCCGGGCTCTCCTGGTTCTGGCGGTTGCGCGGTCTCTACGGAGAGCAGGCGTCCTCGGCCAGGGAGCTGCTCGCGGCCGTGGGCGCCGAGCCGCCGGCGGGTCTCGCGGAGGAGTACGCCCTGTGCGTGATCAACGCGCTCTCGGGTGAGAGCGACGATCCGGCCGACCAGCAGCGCCTGGCCCGCGTGGAGGACGTGCTGGCCGGGCTGAGCGGACCCCTGCGGCTGCCCTTCACCGTGGTGCTGTGGTCGGTGGTGGGCGGACCACGGCCCGACGCGAACGACCGGGTGCGGGTGCAGGTCGGGGGCGACGCGTGGGGGCGGGCTCTTCTTGATGTCGGCCTCGGCTTCCAGGAGCAGTTCGCCGGGCGTCCGGCGGCTTCCGAGGAGTCGTTCGCACGGTCTCTGGCGGGTTTTCGCGCGACCGGGGACCGCTGGGGCATGGCGAACTGCCTCGACCCGCTGGGCATGTTCGCCGACTGGCGCGGGGAACACCGGCACGCTCTCGAACTGCTCGACGAAGGGCTCGCGTACGTCCGGGAGTTGGCCGCCCCCGAGGAGACCTCGGACCTGCTGCGCAACCGTGCGACCGTGCTGCTGCACCAGGGAGAACTGGCCGAGGCGAGGGAGCACTTCGGACAGGCACTGACGCTGGCCCGCACCGTGGGCCTCACCGACAAGGCGGCGGGTGCCCTGCGGGGCCTGGGCGACGCCGCTCGGCTCGCGGGAGACACCGGCCACGCGCGTGTGCACTACGAAAGCGCCCTGGAAGCCTGCGCCGCCAACTGGTTCAGCATCGGGGAGACCGTGCGCATCCTCATCGGTCTGGGCCGCTCCGCGGCCGCGGAGGGGCGCCTCGACGAGGCGCGTGACTGGGCCCGCCAGGCGGCCGGCCTCGCCTTCGAGAGTCCCGGAGTACTGGAACTCGCCGAGTCCGCGGAGGCGTTGGCGGTCCTCGCCGACTCGCCCGAGCGCGCCGCCGTCCTGCTGGGCGCCGCCGTCGGCCTGCGCGGGGCGGCGCTGCGGGGCGACCCCGAAGCCGTACGCAATGAGCGGGACATCCGCGAAAAGCTGTCCCCCGAAGCATACGAAAGGGCCTTTGAGCAGGGGCGAGTGCTCGGGGCGGCGGCACTCGCCGCCGACTAGGAGGGCGGCGCTGACCGGCGGCCGGGCACACGGTCAGCGAACGGTAGGAGCACGGTCAGCGCCTCCCGCCAAGCTCCTGCCCATGACAACGAACACGACACAGAACATGGCGGAGAACCCGGCGGGGAAACTCGCCCACCTCCACGTCCTCGTCTCCGGCGCCAGCGTCGCGGGTCCCGCTGTCGCCCTCAACCTGATCCGGTACGGCGCCCACGTCACCGTCGTCGAGAAGGCACCCGACCTGCGGCCCGGCGGATTCGCGGTCGACTTCCGGGGGCACGTCCACCGGACCGTCCTGACCGCCATGGGCATCTGGGACGAGATCCACGCCCATCAGACGCACATGGGCCGTCAGACCGTCGTCGACGCCGACGGCACCCCGCGCGTGGACCTGCCGGCCGAGATGATGAGCGGCGACGTGGAGATCTTCCGCGGTGAGCTGGCGCGGATCATGTACGAACGCACCAAGGACAAGGTGGAGTACGTCTTCGGGGACTCGATCGCCACCCTCACCGAGACCCCGGAAGGCGTCGACGTGACCTTCGAGCGTGGCGCCCCGCGCCGCTTCGACCTCGTCGTGGGCGCCGACGGACTGCACTCCCTCACCCGTCGGCTCGTCTTCGGTGAGGAGTCCCGCCACCTGCGCTTCCTCGACCACTACGTGGCGGCCTTCGGCGTCCCCAACGACCTGGGGCTCGACCGCACCGGACGGCTGTACTGCGAACCGGGGCGGGCGGTGGTCGTCGGCAACTACGACGGCGACCCGGACCGGGCGGGCGCGCTGCTCGTCTTCCGGTCCGAGAAGCTGGAGTTCGACCGCCGTGACGTGGCCGCGCAGAAACGGATCCTGGCGGAACGGTTCGCGGGGATGGGCTGGGAGACACCAGGAGTCCTCAAGGCCCTGGAGCGGGCCGACGACCTGTACTTCGACGCGATCGCCCAGATCCATGTCGACCGGCTCACCCAGGGGCGCGTGGCGCTGCTCGGGGACGCCGGGTACGGGGCCACGATGGGCGGCATGGGCACCGGAGTGGCGATCGTCGGGGCGTACGTCCTGGCCGGCGAGCTGGCCCTCGCGGGCGGAGACCACCGCACCGCCTTCGCCGAGTACGAGACCCGTGTCCGGGACTTCGCCAAGGGCTGCCAGAAGATCTCGGGCAACGCGGGGCCGTTCTTCGCGCCGCCGACCGAGCGGCGGATCCGCAGCCGGGACCGCACGTACCGGCTGCTCAGCTCCCGCCTCCTGGCGGGCTTCTTCAAGAAGCTCACCGAGAAGGCGGCCACCGGCATCGAACTCCGCGAATACCCCGCCTGACGGGATGGGCGGCTACGACTCGATGTCCCCGAAGTGGTCCCAGCCGCCCTTGCTGGTCCAGGGCGCGCCGTCCACCGTGACCTGGGGCAGCGCCGAGGGGTTGAGGACCTCGCCGATCACCTTCCAGCGCGCGGGCAGCTTCACGTCCGGCGGGAAGGCCGCCACGATCGCGTGGTCCTCCCCGCCGGTCAGCACCCACTGGATGGGGTCGACGCCGACGGCCTGGCCGATGTCGTTCATCTGCGAGGGGATGTCGATCGCGCCCGAACGGATGTCGATGCGCACCTTGCTCGCCTCGGCGATGTGGCCCAGGTCGGCGATCAGCCCGTCGCTCACGTCGCACATCGCCGTCGCGCCGAGCCCGGCGGCGGCGGGACCCGCGTGGTACGGCGGCTCGGGGCGGCGGTGGGCCTCTACGAAGGCACGCGGTGAGCGGAAGCCGCGGGAGAGCACCGCGTGCCCCGCCGCCGACCAGCCCAGCCAGCCCGTCACGGCGATCACGTCACCGGGCTGGGCGCCGCCCCGGGTGACCGGCTCATGGTTGCGCAGATCGCCGAGCGCGGTGATCGAGATCATGATGGTGTCGCCGCGCACGACATCGCCGCCGACCACGGACGCCCCCGCGACCTGGCACTCGTCGCGCAGCCCGTCCATCATCTCGGAGGGCCAGGTGGCCGGGAGTTCGGCCGGGACGACCAGCCCGAGCAGCAGCGCGGTCGGTACGGCGCCCATCGCGGCGATGTCCGCGAGGTTCTGCGCGGCCGCCTTGCGCCCGACGTCGTACGCCGTGGACCAGTCGCGGCGGAAGTGCCGCCCCTCCAGGAGGATGTCGGTGCTCGCCACCACCCTGCGGTCGGGCGCGGCCACCACCGCGGCGTCGTCGCCCGGACCGACCCGGACCGCCGGGGTGGTGGTGAGACGCGAGGTGAGCTCCTTGATGAGCCCGAACTCCCCCAACTCGCCCACGGTGCCCTTCATGATCGTACTGCTCCCTCTGCCGCTACCCGTGCCCGGTCGCGAGCCGTCTCTGTACTCGGTACGGTCGAGTTGACCGTCAACTTGTGCACTCCGTGCACCCCGGCGCGCAAGCCCCAGCCACCGCGGGTCTCCCCGTGGCGAGCGGCGACGCGATACCGTGGCGTTCCTTTTCCCCACATGATCCTCGTGGCCGCCCTGGAGGTTCCGTGGTACAGGCGTACATCCTGATCCAGACGGAGGTCGGCAAAGCGTCGACCGTCGCCGAGACGATCAGCAAGATCCCGGGGGTGATCCAGGCCGAGGACGTGACAGGACCGTACGACGTGATCGTGCGCGCCCAGGCCGAAACGGTCGACGAACTCGGCCGCATGGTGGTCGCGAAAGTCCAGCAAGTGGACGGCATCACCCGTACGCTGACCTGCCCGGTGGTGCACCTCTAGCCCCCGTCTACCCTTGGCCGGTGGACTTCTCCCGTCACCGGCACACCGCTCTCTTCGGGCTGCCCGTTCTCGCCCTGTTGATCGCCGCCACAGGCTGCTCCTCAGCAGACGACGGCGGATCGGCCGTGGTTCCCAGCCCGGGGGCGAAGGTCACCGGGCTGTGTCAGAACCTGGACAAGGTGCTGCCGAAGAAGATCGACGGCCTCGACCGGAACGATCCCGAGCCCCGGTCCGCGTTGACCGCGGGCTGGGGAAGCCCGGCGATCATACTGCGCTGCGGTGTCGAACGACCCGCGAAGATGAGCGACCAGAACGCGCTCAGCGGCGAGGTGAACGGCGTCGGCTGGCTCATGGAGAAGCAGGACGACGGGTCGTACCGCTTCACCACGAGCCTGCGGCGCGCGTACGTCGAGGTCAGCGTGCCCAAGAAGTGGGTACAGCGGGACGGGTCGGACTCGCTCGTCGACCTGGCCTCGCCCATCAAGAAGGCGATCCCCGAAGGGATCGCCGACTGACGTACACACGTGCGCGCGGGGGCGTGTGCCCTGAACCGGAGCCCCGGTGCCCCAGGTCTACCGAAGCCCCGTCGGGCGGCGCAGCGCCGCCCGGATCAGGCGGTCCACCAGCTCCGGGTAGGCCACGCCGCTCGCCTCCCACATCTGCGGGTACATGGAGATGGGCGTGAAGCCCGGCATGGTGTTGATCTCGTTGATCACGAACTCGCCGTCCTCGGTGAGGAAGAAGTCCGCGCGCACCAGGCCCTCGCAGGAGGCGGCCTCGAACGCGTCGACCGCGAGCCGCTGGACCTCGGCGGTCTGCTCGGGGGTCAGCGGGGCGGGCACGAGGCCGGGCGTCGAGTCGATGTACTTCGCCTCGAAGTCGTAGTACGCGTGCGACTGCACGGGCGGGATCTCGGCCGGCACGCTGGCGCGCGGACCGTCCTCGAACTCCAGCACCCCGCACTCGATCTCGCGGCCGCGCAGCAACGCCTCCACGATGATCTTCGGGTCGTGGCGCTGGGCCTCCTCGATCGCCTCGTCGAGGCCTTCGAGGGAGACGACCTTGGTGATGCCGATCGAGGAGCCCGCGCGCGCGGGCTTGATGAACAGCGGCCAGCCGTGCTCACCCGCGAAGTCGATGATCTTCTTGCGGGCGGCGGACTCGTCGCGCTCCCACTCACGGGGCCGGATCACCACGTACGGGCCGACGGGCAGTCCGAAGGAGGTGAACACCCGCTTCATGTACTCCTTGTCCTGGCCGACGGCCGAGGCGAGCACACCCGCACCGACGTACGGGACTCCGGAGAGCTCCAGGAGGCCCTGGAGGGTGCCGTCCTCGCCGTAGGGGCCGTGCAGCACGGGGAAGACGACGTCGACCTCGCCCAGGGCCTTGGGGACCGATCCGGGCTCGCTGTAGACGACTTCGCGGTTGGCCGGGTCGACGGGGAGGATCACGCCGCCCTCGTTCGACTCGGCGAGCTGCTCCACGTCCGGCTGGCGCCGGTCGACGATGGCCATCCGGTCCGGTTCGTCGGCGGTGAGCGCCCAACGGCCGTCCCGGGTGATGCCGATCGGCAGGACGTCGTACTTCGTCCGGTCGATGGCGCGCAGGACTGCGCCGGCCGTGACCACGGAGATCCCGTGTTCGGAGCTGCGGCCGCCGAAGACGACGGCCACGCACGGCTTGCGAGGCGGCTGCTCAGGGCTCTGGGGGAGGTTCTCGGTGCTCATATCGCGTTGAGAGTACCCGTTGGTACGGCGCTGAGTCAGCGCCCCACCGCGGCCGTTGTCCAACGTCGCACGGGTGGTCGCTCAGCGTCGTACGAGCCGTTGCGGAGCGTTGATTCCCGGCTCCGCGGCGCGGATCCTCAGCGGCGCTCGGGCTTGGCGCTGCGTCCCATCAGCTCCTTGACCGCGACGACCGGCGACTTGCCCTCGTGGACGATGCCGACGACCGTCTCGGTGATGGGCATGTCGACGCCGTGTCTGCGGGCCAGATCCAGCACGGACTCACAGGACTTGACGCCCTCGGCGGTCTGCTTGGTGACCGCGATGGTCTCCTGGAGGGTCATACCCCTGCCGAGGTTGGTGCCGAAGGTGTGGTTGCGCGACAGCGGCGAGGAGCAGGTGGCCACCAGATCGCCGAGGCCAGCGAGCCCGGAGAAGGTCAGCGGGTCGGCGCCCATGACGATGCCGAGTCGGGTGGTCTCGGCGAGTCCACGCGTGATCAGCGAGCCCTTGGCGTTGTCACCCAGACCCATGCCGTCCGCGATGCCGACGGCGAGACCGATCACGTTCTTCACCGCGCCGCCCAGCTCGCAGCCCACCACGTCGGTGTTGGTGTACGGGCGGAAGTACGGGTTGTGGCTGGCGGCCTGAAGGCGCTGGGCGACCGCTTCGGAGGTGCAGGCGACCACGGCGGCGGCCGGCATCCGGGCGGCGATCTCACGGGCCAGGTTCGGTCCTGTGACCACGGCGATACGGTCGGCGCCGACCTTGGCGACGTCCTCGATCACCTCGCTCATCCGCATCGCGGAACCGAGTTCGACGCCCTTCATGAGGGAGACCAGGACCGTGTCGGGCTCCAGCAGCGGCGTCCACTCGGCGAGGTTGCCGCGCAAAGTCTGCGAGGGCACGGCGAGCACGGTGAAATCGGCGTCACGCGCGGCCTCGGCGGCGTCGGTCGTCGCCCGCAGGTTCTCGGGGAGTTCGACGCCCGGCAGGTAGTCCGGGTTCGTACGCGTGGAGTTGACCGCCTCGACGAGCTCGGCGCGCCGCGCCCACAGGGTGACCTCGCACCCCGCGTCGGCGAGCACCATGCCGAAGGCCGTACCCCACGATCCGGTCCCGAAGACGGCCGCCTTGACCGGCTTGCTCACGTGCTCTGCCCCTCTTCCTGCTGTGCCTGTGCCTGCTGCTGTGCCTGTGCCCGCTCCTGGGCCCTCTCCTGGGCCCTGGTACGCCTGCGCTGTTCGATCCGTACCTGGCGCGGGTCGTAGGGCGTCTCAGGGGCCTTCTCGCCGCGGATCTCCTCCAGCTGCGCGGTGATGGCGGCCATGATGACCTCGGTGGCCTCCTTCAGGAGGTCCGGGCTCATCTCCTTGTCGTAGAAACGCGACAGGTCCACCGGAGGGCCCGCGAGAACGTGGTGGGTCTTGCGCGGAAGGAGGTTGGGCTTCTTGGCATACGGCGGCAGCAGTTCGTTGGCACCCCACTGGGCGACCGGAATCACCGGGCACTTGGTCTGCAGGGCGACCCGGGCGGCGCCGGTCTTGCCGGTCATCGGCCAGCCGTCGGGGTCGCGGGTGAGGGTGCCCTCGGGGTAGAACGCGACGCACTCGCCGCGCTCCACGGCGTCGATCGCGGCCCGGAACGCGCTCAGCGCGTCGGTGCTCTCGCGGTACACGGGGATCTGTCCGGTGCCGCGCATCGCGGCCCCCACGAATCCCTTCCTGAAAAGCCCGGCCTTGGCCAGGAAACGCGGAACACGCCCAGTGTTGTACTGATAGTGGGCATACGCGAACGGGTCCACATGCGAATTGTGGTTCACCGCGGTGATAAATCCGCCCTCAGCCGGAATGTGCTCCATTCCGCGCCAGTCCCGCTTGATCAGAACCACTAGTGGTGGTTTGCAGAGGACCGCTGCGAAGCGGTACCAGAAGCCGATTCTGCGGCGGGGCACGCGGACACCTTCCTCTTAGGGCCTGGGGGGCCGCACAAGTGTCGCCCCAGGCCGCCTGTCTGTCGAGAACACCGTACGCCCCGACGTCCGGACCGCCAGGGGTGCCGGGTCAGAATGGGAGCGACAAGGGAGGAACGGAGCGCTCGTGCAGTGGACCTTGGTCATCCCCCTCAAAGCCTTGGCGCGGGCCAAGAGCAGGCTCTCGGACACCGCCGCCGACGCGGTGCGCCCCGGACTCGCCCTCGCCTTCGCGCAGGACACCGTGGCGGCGGCGCTGGCCTGCGCGGCGGTCGGCGATGTGGCGGTCGTCACGGACGACGCGCTGGCCGGGCGGGAGCTGGCCGCACTGGGGGCGTGGATCGTGCCGGACGAGCCGGGAGGCGGTCTGAACGCCGCGCTGGCACACGGGACGGCGGCCGTACGCTCCCGAAGCCCCGAATGCGCCGTGGCCGCCCTGAACGCCGATCTGCCCGCGTTGCGTCCGCTGGAATTGACCCGGGTACTCGATGCCGCCGCTGAATTCCCGCGTGCTTTTCTCTCCGATGCGGCCGCAATCGGCACCACTCTGCTGGCCGCATCCCCCGGCCGGGAATTGCGCCCCGCCTTCGGCACCGATTCCCGAGCCCGTCATCGTGCCTCGGGAGCCGCGGAACTCCTCCTCACCGCGGTGGATTCCGTACGCCAGGACGTGGACACCGGCGACGATCTGCGCGCGGCGCTCGCCCTGGGGGTGGGCCCGCGCACGGCCACACTGGCGGCGAAACTCCTGATCCCGGGCCAACCCGGCACCTGAACGCACCTTGCCGCGCGAACCGGCGTTCACCGAAGCCCGGTCAGGTCCGCCGGACCCACCGGCGGCGCGCATCGGCGCTGGATAGGCTTTCGGCATGCAGGCGACCGCGTACACGTACGACCCCGACACCCACAGCGGACAGGTGCTGCTCGACGACGGCACGCCGGTGCCCTTCGACGGCGCGGCGTTCGACGCCGGCGGGCTCAGGCTGCTGCGCCCGGGACAGCGCGTGCGCATCGAGACCGAGGGTGACGGCGAGGCCCGCCGGATCACCCTGGTGACGCTCCAGACCTTCTGACCGCACCTTCCGACCGCGCCTTCGCCAGACCTTCGCCGTACCGTCTGACCAGGCCTTCTCACCAGGTCCCGGACACGCCGCGGGCCGGGCTCCCCGTGGGAGTCCGGCCCGGCGCGTGAGTTGCCGTGCGCCCCAGCTTCTAGCGGGCGGTGGCCTTCTTGGCGGTGGTCTTGCGAGCCGTCGACTTCTTGGCGGGGGCCTTCTTGGCGGTCGCCTTCTTCGCCGGGGCCTTCTTGGCCGTCGCCTTCTTGGCGGTGGTCTTCTTCGCCGCGGTCTTCTTGGCGGTCGCCGTCGTCTTCTTGGCGGTCGTCTTCTTCGCGGTCGCCGTGGTCTTCTTCGCCGCGGTGGTGGTCTTCTTCGCGGCCGTCTTCTTCACGGCGGCGGTGGTCTTCTTCGCGGCCGTCGCCCTCTTGGCGGTGGTGGCCTTCTTGGCCGCGGCCTTCTTCACGGTCGCCGCGGCGCCGCCGGTCAGGCTGCCCTTGGGCGCCTTCTTGACCGCGACCTCGCCACCACGCGGGAGCTTCTTCGAGCCGCTCACCAGGTCTTTGAAGCCCTGACCCGCGCGGAAGCGCGGCACAGAGGTCTTCTTGACCCGAACACGCTCACCGGTCTGCGGGTTGCGGGCGTAACGAGCCGGACGGTCGACCTTCTCGAAGGAACCGAAGCCGGTGACCGAGACCCGGTCCCCGCCGACAACTGCACGGACGATCGCGTCCAGTACGGCGTCGACCGCGTCGGCGGCCTGCTGACGCCCGCCGACCTTGTCGGCAATCGCTTCTACGAGCTGCGCCTTGTTCACGTCTTCCCCTTCGGAGACATTGCCCGAACGAATGCGTTCAAGCTTTTTCGCACGTTAGGCAGATATATACCGCAAATCAAACACGAAACGGGCTAATCACCCTTGTGCCGCAACGAACTCGGGCTGTCGCGGAGTTCCTCAGCGTTCCCCTTCGAGGAATCGACCCTCGTCGAGGTCGGTGGTGAACCGCTCCAGCCGCCTTGTCGCGTCGGCGAGATCGTGCTTGGCCACGGCCGTAATGACCAGCAGCTTCCGGGTCAGCGCCATCCGTACGCCCTCCGGGACTTGCAGTGCGCGCACTCTTGTGTGCGCTTCCTTCAGTTGGGCCGCGACTGCCGCATAGAGCTCGAGTTGGCCGTCGTGTTCCATGCACAGATTGTGCCATCTGGGGCGAGTTGTCGCCTGCCCAGGGGGTAACTGCCGTCCCTGGAGAGGGTCCTGAGCGCCCCGGAGCGCCGCGGCCCCAAGAGGCGCGTACCCAGGCAATCTCCTTTGTAACTAGGGGAGTTGAGGACCCTCGAAGAGGCGCTCCGGGGACCTTCGGAGGCAGACACAGCTGTACCCCCAACCGTCCACGATTGGGGGTACAGAGGGGTGTTGCGGTGGCTGAAATCAGCCCTCCCTCAGCCGCGAAGCGGCCCGGGCGTCAGACCTGGAGCGTCTTCGGCTTGTACGACGGCCGCTTGGCCTCGTACTCCGCGATGTCGCCCTCGTTCTGGAGGGTGATGGAGATGTCGTCTAGGCCGTTCAGCAGCCGCCAGCGGGCGTTCTCGTCGAGCTCGAAGGCGGCGGTGATGCCCTCGGCGCGCACCTCGCGGGCCTCCAGGTCGACCGTGATCTCGGCCTCGGGGTCCTTCTCCGTCAGCTCCTGGAGCGCGTCCACGACCTTCTGCTCCAGAACCACCGTGAGCAGGCCGTTCTTGAGCGAGTTGCCCCGGAAGATGTCCGCGAACCGGGACGAGATGACGGCCTTGAAGCCGTAGTTCTGCAGCGCCCACACGGCGTGCTCGCGGGAGGAGCCGGTGCCGAAGTCGGGGCCCGCGACCAGGACCGTGGCGCCCTTGCGCTCGGGCTGGTTGAGGATGAAGGACGAGTCCTTGCGCCAGGCCTCGAACAGCCCGTCCTCGAAACCGTCCCTGGTCACCTTCTTGAGCCAGTGGGCGGGGATGATCTGGTCGGTGTCGACGTTGCTGCGGCGCAGCGGAACGGCCCGGCCGGTGTGCGTGATGAATGCTTCCATGACTTCTCAGACTCCAGCGGGCACGGGGGCGTCGGACAGGTCGGCCGGGGAGGCCAGGTGGCCCAGCACCGCGGTCGCGGCGGCCACCTGCGGCGATACGAGGTGCGTACGGCCGCCCTTGCCCTGCCTGCCCTCGAAGTTACGGTTCGAGGTGGACGCGGAGCGCTCACCGGGGGCCAGCTGGTCGGGGTTCATGCCCAGGCACATCGAGCAGCCCGCGTGCCGCCACTCGGCGCCGGCCTCCTTGAAGACCACGTCCAGGCCCTCGGAGACGGCCTGCAGACCGACCCGCGCGGAACCGGGGACCACCAGCATCCGTACGCCGTCGGCGACTTTGCGGCCCTCGACGATCGAGGCGGCGGCGCGCAGGTCCTCGATGCGGCCGTTGGTGCAGGAACCTACGAAGACGGTGTCGACCTTGATGTCGCGCAGCGGCTGTCCGGCGGTCAACCCCATGTACTCCAGGGCCTTTTCGGCGGCCATGCGCTCCGAAGCGTCTTCGTACGAAGCCGGGTCGGGGACGGACGCCGAAAGCGGCGCTCCCTGGCCGGGGTTGGTGCCCCAGGTGACGAACGGCGCCAGCGACGGGCCGTCGATGACGACCTCGGCGTCGAAGACCGCGTCCTCGTCCGACTTCAGGGTCTTCCAGTACGCGACCGCGGCGTCCCACTCCTCGCCCTCGGGGGCGTGCGCACGGCCCTTCAGGTACTCGAAGGTGGTCTCGTCGGGGGCGATCATGCCCGCGCGGGCGCCGGCCTCGATCGACATGTTGCAGATGGTCATCCGGGCTTCCATCGAGAGCTTCTCGATGGCGGAGCCGCGGTATTCCAGGATGTAGCCCTGGCCGCCACCCGTACCGATCTTGGCGATGATCGCCAGGATCAGGTCCTTGGCGGTGACGCCGTCGGGCAGCTCGCCGTCGACCGTGATAGCCATGGTCTTGGGGCGGGCCAGCGGCAGCGTCTGGGTGGCCAGCACATGCTCGACCTGCGAGGTGCCGATGCCGAACGCCAGCGCGCCGAAGGCGCCGTGCGTGGAGGTGTGGGAGTCGCCACAGACCACGGTGGTGCCGGGCTGGGTCAGACCCAGCTGCGGTCCCACCACGTGGACGACGCCCTGCTCGACGTCACCCAGCGAGTGCAGCCGTACACCGAACTCGGCGCAGTTCTTGCGCAGGGTCTCCAGCTGGGCCCGGGAGACCGGGTCCGCGATGGGCTTGTCGATGTCGAGGGTCGGGGTGTTGTGATCCTCGGTGGCGATGGTGAGGTCGAGACGGCGCACGGGACGCCCCGCCTGGCGGAGGCCGTCGAAGGCCTGCGGGCTGGTCACCTCGTGCAGCAGGTGCAGATCGATGAAGAGGAGGTCGGGCTCGCCCTCGGCGCGCCGGACGACATGGTCGTCCCAGACCTTCTCCGCGAGTGTCCTACCCATCGCTTTCCCTCCGGCCGGCCTGTGTGGCGCCGGCCCAACTAGAGATTTCCGGGGCGGCGGCGTCCGTACCCCTCGTCCGGACGCCCTCCACCAGGCCCGTTGGTCCGCGGGCCGCTGTGTCTACAAGAGTGGCGCGTTCCACCGAAAATTGAACTTGCGTTTCACAGAGTGAGACGCGAGTATCGTTGCATGGACAACAGTAGCGGCGTCGGCGTTCTGGACAAGGCAGCCCTTGTCCTGAGCGCTCTGGAGTCCGGTCCGGCCACCCTCGCGGGACTGGTCGCGGCGACCGGACTGGCACGACCCACGGCACATCGCCTCGCCGTGGCACTTGAACACCACCGCATGGTGGCGCGTGACATGCAGGGCCGTTTCATTCTCGGCCCCCGCCTCGCCGAGCTGGCCGCGGCCGCGGGCGAGGACCGTCTCCTCGCGACGGCAGGCCCGGTGCTCACGCACCTGCGCGACGTCACGGGCGAGAGCGCCCAGCTCTACCGCCGCCAGGGCGACATGCGCATCTGCGTCGCCGCGGCCGAGCGCCTGTCCGGCCTGCGGGACACGGTCCCGGTCGGCTCGACGCTGACGATGAAGGCCGGTTCCTCGGCGCAGATCCTGATGGCCTGGGAGGAGCCGGAGCGCCTGCACCGCGGTCTCCAGGGCGCCCGTTTCACCGCCACGGCGCTCTCGGGCGTGCGGCGCCGGGGCTGGGCCCAGTCGATCGGCGAGCGCGAGCCGGGAGTCGCGTCGGTCTCCGCGCCCGTACGCGGTCCCTCGAACCGGGTGGTGGCCGCCGTCTCGGTCTCCGGTCCGATCGAGCGTCTGACCCGACACCCGGGCCGCATGCACGCCCAGGCGGTCATCGACGCCGCCGCCCGCCTCTCCGAGGCCCTCCGCCGCACGGGCTGAGCCACCCCTTCAGTACGACACCGGGAGACGAGCCGGCCTCAACGCCGCGGCAGGCTCATCCCCCGGACACCTACCCGCACGATCCGCTCAACCCGCCGCTCCCCCGGCCTCCGCCCCCGCCTTGGGCGACCGGTGAGCGAACCGGTCCGCCGCCCGCCGCCCCCGCTTCTCCACGGGCAACGCCCCGTGCGCGGCCGCGAGCCCGAAGGGCGGCATGTCCGCGTAGATCGACTCGTACGACCCCTCCGGCACCACATACGCCTCGTGCCAGATCCCCACGTGCTGCCGCACCTTCCCAGCCCGTTCCTTACGGTTGATGATCGCCCACACCCTGTGATGGAACATGTCGGGCGCCGACGCGTACGCGTACAGCTTCTCCTTGGACTCCCAGTACTGGACGACGTAGTACGTCCGTGGTGACGCCGTCAGCAGCACCCGGCCGAGCAGGCCGCGACTGCCGTCCCTCTCCAGATCCCGCACCATGCGCAGCATGGCGAAGAACACCGGCACCCACTGGTGCACCGCCCAGAAGTGGTTGACGCGCATGCCGATCAGCAGGACGACCACGTCCCCCTCGGCTGCCGCGGTGGTACGGCCTGCGGCCACGGGCTTCCCGAACATGTCGTCCCCTGTTGGTTAGCGGCACTATCCGATGACGTCTGTTTGGATAGTGCCGCCACCCAAGGAAGGGCGCAAGGGATGCGGCTGTCGGAGTTGAGCGAGCGCAGCGGGGTGTCCACCGCGACGATCAAGTACTACCTGCGCGAGGGGCTGTTGGCTCCGGGCCGCCGGATCAGTGCGACGACGGCGGAGTACGACGAGAGCCATCTGCGCCGGCTGCGGCTGGTGCGGGCGCTGATCCAGGCGGGCCGGGTCCCCGTGGCGACGGCCAAGGAGATCCTCGGTCACGTCGACGACGAGTCCCTGGGCCGGACTATCCGGCTGGGCGCGGCCCTGTGGGCGCTGCCGCAGGAGCCCGAACCGGACGAGCGGGACCCGGCCGTCCAGTCCGCGCGCCACGAGGTGGACCGGCTGCTGGAGTCGCTGGGCTGGGAGACCGCCCGGGAGCTGAGCACCCTCTCCCCCGTGCACCGCTCCCTGGTGTCGGCGGTGGCCACGCTCATCCGGCTCGGCTACGCCTGGGACGCCGAACTCATGGCACCGTACGCGCAGTTGATGCACCAGGCGGCCGTCCGCGACCTGGACTTCCTGGAGAAGCATCCGTCGGAGGAGGAGAAGGTCGAGACGGCGGTCGCGGCGGCGATTCTCTTCGAGCCGGTCCTCAAGGCGCTGCACCGGCTGGCCCAGGAAGAGGAGTCGGCCCGGCGCTACGGCATCGAGTGACGCGTACGGCATCCGGGGCGGCGGAGTCCGTGACCCCGGCGGGCGGCACCGCCGGCTCCGGCCCCCGCAAACGCCGATGGACCCCCACCGAAGTGGAGGCCCATCGGACTCACGTACCCCCGACCGGATTCGAACCGGCGCTACCGCCTTGAGAGGGCGGCGTGCTAGGCCGCTACACAACGGGGGCAAGGATCACAACTGATCCAGCTGGGCTACCAGGACTCGAACCTAGAACAACGGAACCAGAAACCGTCGTGTTGCCAATTACACCATAGCCCAAAGGTGGTCTAGACCACCGAGTACCCCCGACCGGATTCGAACCGGCGCTACCGCCTTGAGAGGGCGGCGTGCTAGGCCGCTACACAACGGGGGCCCTAGCGATCCTGCATGAGAGGCAGCGGGTGCGACCCTGACTGCCTTCCTGGGAAGGATCTGTACCCCCGACCGGATTCGAACCGGCGCTACTGCCGTGAGAGGGCAGCGTGCTAGGCCGCTACACAACGGGGGCGTTGCGGAGTTGACCTCCGCGTTTGCAGATAAGCTCTGCGAGCTGGCCTACCAGGACTCGAACCTAGACTAACGGAACCAGAAACCGTCGTGCTGCCAATTACACCATAGGCCACTGAAACTCAATCCCCTGTGGGGATCTTGTTTTAGCTTGCGCCTCCGGTTTCGGACCTTTCGGCCCTCTCTCCGGCGGCGCAGGAAGAACATTACCTGAAGGTGGACGGCGCTCCAAAACGGGTATCGGCGCCGACGATCGCGGGGAGTTCGGCCAGCGAGGCAATCCGGTGCGGGCCGACGGGCGTGTCGACGGGCGTGTCGACGGCGGCCCGGCCGCCCTCGCGGTCGAGCCAGACCGACAGCAGACCGGCGTCGGCGGCTCCCCGCCCGTCGATCTCCGGGTGGTCGCCGACGTACGCGACCTGCCGCGGGGCGAGTTCCAGGGCCTCGCAGGCCGCGTGGAAGGCCTGGGCGTCCGGCTTGGAGACGCCGAGCTCGGCGGCGCACAGGACGGCCTCGAAGCGGTCGCGCACGCCGAGGACGCGCAGCTTGCGGTCCTGGACGGTGAGGCTGGAGTTCGACAGCACCCCGTGCCGGTGACTGGCGGCGAGGGCGTCCAGGACGGGCAGCACGTCCGGGAAGAGGGTCCAGGCGGCCTCGTAGTGCGTGAGGTACCGCTGGAACCAGGCGTCGGCCTCGGCGTCCGTCAGCCGCTCGCCCAGGAAGACCCGGACACGGTCCCGGCGCTGCCCCTCGAAGTCGGTCTCCCCCGCCGAGAAGCGCGCCCACTGCTGGTCGGTGATCTCCCGCCAGTGAGCGAGGGCCTGCTCGGCGGACTCGTACGCGTCGAGCAGCCCCTCGGCCGCCAGATGACCGTGCATACCGGTGCGGTCGGCGGTGGTGTAGTCGAAGAGGGTGTCGTCCACGTCCCAGATCACGGCCCTGATGGTCATGGTCCGACGGTATCCCGGAGTGTGGTTCCCGTGTCGGCCGGTTGACGCTTGTCACGCCCGTGAACCGTCGGCGAAGGCCTCGAACGCCGGCCCGCGGGCGGAAGTTGGGCCGGACGCGGCGCCACGGCACACGACGAGGGGGCGGCGTCCGAACCGGACGTCGCCCCCTCGTCTCGTCGTACGACGTGCGGCTACAGCTTCGCCAGCGCCGCGTCGATGCGGGCCAGGGTCTTCTCCTTGCCCAGGATCTGCAGGGACTCGAAGAGCGGCAGGCCCACCGTGCGGCCGGTGACGGCGACGCGGACCGGGGCCTGGGCCTTGCCGAGCTTGAGGCCGTGCTCCTCACCGGCGGCCAGGACGGCCTCCTTGAGGGACTCCGGGGAGGACCAGTCGGCGGCGTCCAGCTTCTCGCGGGCCGTGCGGAGCAGGGCGTCGCTGCCCTCCTTCATGGCCTTCGTCCAGGAGGCCTCGTCGACGGCCGGCTCCGGCAGGAACAGGAAGTCGACGTTGTCCGTGATCTCGGAGAGGACCTTCATCCGCGACTGGGCGTACGGGGCGATCGCCTGCCACTTCGCCTCGTCGAAGTCCTCCGGCGCCCAGGGGGCGAACGGGGCCCGCAGCCAGGGGGCGCAGCGCTCGGTGAAGTCCTTCACGTCGAGCAGGCGGATGTGGTCGGCGTTGATCGCCTCGCACTTCTTCAGGTCGAAACGGGCCGGGTTCGGGTTCACGTCCGTGACGTCGAAGGCGGCGACCATCTCGTCGATGGAGAAGATGTCGCGGTCCGCCGAGAGCGACCAGCCGAGCAGGGAGAGGTAGTTCAGCAGGCCCTCGGGGAGGAAACCGCGCTCCCTGTAGAGGTTGAGCGAGGACTCCGGGTCGCGCTTGGAGAGCTTCTTGTTGCCCTCGCCCATCACGTACGGGAGGTGGCCGAAGGCCGGGGTCTCCTTGGCGATGCCCAGCTCGGTCAGCGCCTTGTAGAGGGCGATCTGCCGCGGGGTGGAGGAGAGCAGGTCCTCGCCGCGCAGGACGTGGGTGATCTCCATCAGGGCGTCGTCGACCGGGTTGACCAGGGTGTACAGCGGTGCGCCGTTGGCACGGACGATGCCGTAGTCCGGGACGTTCTCCGGGAGGTACGTGATCTCGCCGCGGACCAGGTCGTCGAAGGTGATCGCCTCGTCGGGCATCCGGAAGCGGACGATGGGCGTGCGGCCCTCGGCCACGTAGGCGGCCTTCTGCTCGTCGGTGAGGTCGCGGCAGTGGCCGTCGTAGCCGGAGGGCTTGCCGGCGGCACGGGCGGCATCGCGGCGGGCGTCCAGCTCCTCGGTGGAGCAGTAGCAGTGGTACGCGTGGCCGGCGTCCTGCAGCTTCTGGGCGACATCCTTGTAGATGTCCATGCGCTGCGACTGGCGGTACGGCGCGTGCGGGCCGCCGATCTCGGGGCCCTCGTCCCAGTCGAAGCCCAGCCAGCGCATCGAGTCGAGCAGCTGGTTGTACGACTCCTCGGAGTCGCGGGCCGCGTCGGTGTCCTCGATGCGGAAGACCAGGGTGCCTTCGTTGTGCCGGGCGAACGCCCAGTTGAACAGGGCGGTGCGGACCAGGCCCACGTGGGGGTTGCCGGTCGGGGACGGACAGAAACGTACGCGTGGGGGCACCCCCTGTCCGAGCGGAGTCGAGGACTTGGGGGAGTTCGCGTTAGCCACGCTTGATCACCTTGTTGGTGAGAGTGCCGATGCCTTCGATGGTGACGGCGACCTCGTCGCCGACGTTCAGGGGGCCGACCCCAGCCGGGGTGCCGGTGAGGATCACGTCGCCGGGGAGCAGCGTCATGGCCTCGGTGATGTTGACGATCAGGTCCTCGACGGAGTGGATCATCTCGCTGGTGCGGCCGAGCTGGCGCTGCGCGCCGTTGACCGTGCACTGGATCGTGATGCCCTCGGCGATCGCGGCGAGGTCGAGGTCCGTCTCCACCCAGGGGCCGAGCGGGCAGGAGTTGTCGAAGCCCTTGGCCCGGGCCCACTGCTTCTCGCGCTTCTGGACGTCACGCGCGGTGACGTCGTTGGCGCAGGTGTAACCGAGGATGACGTCCTTGACGCGCTCGCGCGGGACCTCGCGGCACATGCGGCCGATGACCACGGCGAGCTCGGCCTCGTGGTGCAGCTCACTGGAGAAGGAGGGGTACTGGATGTCGTCGCCGGGGCCGATCACCGAGGTCGACGGCTTGAAGAAGGCGAACGGGGCGTCGGGCACCTCGTTGCCGAGCTCCTTCGCGTGCTCCGCGTAGTTGCGGCCGAAGGCCACGACCTTGTTCGGGAGCACCGGCGGCAGCAGCCGTACCTTGCTCAGCGGGACCTTCGTACCGGAGAGCTCGAAGTCCGCGAACGGAATGCCCTTGATGATGTCGAGGACGAGCTCGTCCGGCTTGTCGCCCTCGACCGCGCCGAAAGCGACGTTGCCGTCGATGGAGAACCTGGCGATGCGCACGGGATCCTTGCGCCCCTCACTGAGCTGGCTGGAGTCTGACGCTCCAGGCTAACTGGACCGCGTCTGGACCGAGTCCCTGGGCTTCGCCGGCGCGGAGATCGTCCGCCGCGTCATCGGCTTCGCCCACCTCACCGACCTCACCACCCT